>CAZZAU010000175.1:0-3759 GCA_964652725.1 uncultured Dehalococcoidaceae bacterium
AGCGAGGCCGAGGTGCGGCAGCGGTTACAGAGGCGGGGTTTCCCGCCGGAAGCGGTGGAAGGGGCAGCGGCTCGGCTGAAGGAACTGGGGATGCTGGATGACGCCGCCTTTGCCCGTTTCTGGGTGGACAACAGGGATACCTTCCGGCCGCGCAGCCGCCGGCTGACCGGGCTGGAGCTGGCGCGGATGGGGATAGACCGGGAGGTCATTGCGGCGGCGGTGCAGGGTGGAGACGATGAGGAGAACGCGTACCGGGCGGCCTCGGGGAAGGCCGCACACCTGCCAGCGGATTATGCCGGTTTCCGGCGGCGGCTGGGGGATTATCTCAGGAGACGCGGATTCAGTTACGAAGTGATCGGTCGGGTGGTGGCGAAGGTCTGGCAGGAACACAAGGACGGTTATGCGCCGGATTGAAAATAAACTGACTGGAGGAGCCGACGGCTGCCCCCGCACTGACACGGAACACATACCAGGGGGTTAGAGAATGCAGATGGATGTAATTGTAATTGTCGCTATCTTTTTTGCCTTTGTCATCGGGGTGGTGTTCGGGGGGATGGCGGCCTTTATCTTCCGGCGGGTGATGTTCAGCCGCCAGATGCGCATCGCGGAGCGCAAGGCCGCAAGACTGCTGGGCGAAGCCAGGGACGAGGCCAGGGCGCTGGTGGCCGAAGCCCAGCAAGAAGCCAAAAAGGCGAGGACCGTGGTGGACGCCGAGTACCGCGAGCGGCGTTCCGAGCTGGCGCGGCAGGAAAACCGCCTGACGCAGAAGATAGAGGCTCTGGACCGGAAACTGGAGACGGTGGAACAGCGCGAGCGCGGTCTGGCGAGCAAGGAGCGGGAGGCGGAATCCATCCGCAGCCAGCTCGCAGAGCTCCGGGACAAACAGCTCAAACAGCTGGAACTGATTTCCGGGCTTTCCAGTGCCGAGGCCAAACAGGAGCTGCTGGGCGCCATGGAAAGCGAGATGCAGCAGGAGACTTCCCGCAGGTTGCGCGAGTGGGAGACAAAACTGAAAGAAGAGGCGAGCGTGAGAGCGCAGGAGATACTTTCCCAGGCCATTCAGCGCAGCGCCTCCGAAGTGGTGACCGAGTCCACGGTGACGGTGGTGCCGCTGCCCAACGACGAGATGAAGGGGCGGCTAATCGGGCGGGAAGGTCGGAACATCAGGGCTCTGGAGCAGGCCACCGGAGTGGACCTCATCATCGATGATACGCCGGAGGCGGTGACCCTGTCCAGCTTTGACCCGGTGCGGCGGGAAATCACCCGCAACGCGCTGAGCAAACTGATTCTGGACGGCCGTATCCATCCCGCCCGCATCGAGGAGGTGGTCGCCAGGGCCAGGGAAGAAGTGGAAGCGGACCTGTACAGCGCCGGGGAGCAGGCGGCCTACCAGGTGGGTGTGCACGGGCTGCGTCCCGAAATAATCAGGCTGCTGGGCCGGCTCAAGTACCGCACCAGCTACGGGCAGAATACCCTGGGCCACAGCATCGAGACCGCCTACATCGCCGGTATGATTGCCTCCGAGCTGGGCGCCAACGTGGCCATCGCCAAGCGGGCAGGCCTGCTGCATGACCTGGGCAAGGCGGTTGACCGGGAGGTGGAAGGCACCCACGCCAGCATCGGGGCTGACCTGGTCAGGCAGTGGGACAAATCGCCGGAGGTGGTCAAAGGCATCGCCGAGCACCATCTGGAGACGGACAACGTGAGCCTGTGGGGGTTCATCATCTCGGCGGCGGATGCTATCAGCAGCGCCCGGCCGGGAGCCCGGCGCGAGTCCCTGGACAACTACCTGAAGAGGATGAAAGCGCTGGAGGACGTGGCCAACTCCTTCAAGGGGGTGGAGAAGTCCTACGCCATCCAGGCCGGGAGAGAGATACGCATCCTGGTCAAGCCTGAAGATATAGACGACCTCGGGGCCATGCGCCTCGCCCGGGACGTGGTAAAGAAGATAGAAGAGGGGCTGGAGTATCCGGGACAGATAAGGGTTACCGTGCTCAGAGAAACCAGGGCCGTAGACTATGCCAAGTGAGGTAACTCTTTGTTTATCCTGGTGATTGGCGATATTATGGGCAAGCCCGGCAGGCAGGCCGTGGAATGGTCCCTGCCGGGCTTGCGCAAGCAGTACGAGCTTGACCTTATAATCGCCAACGGAGAGAACGCCGCTGGCGGCTTCGGTATGACCGCGGCCATCGCCGAGGAGATGATGGGGGCGGGGGTGCAGGTGCTCACCTCCGGAAACCATATCTGGGCGCAGAAGGATATCTTCCCCTATCTGGATGAGTTGCCGGTGCTGCGCCCGCTTAATTACCCTCCCGGCGTGCCGGGCAGGGGCTATATCTTCTCCCGGGGGGTTATGGTGGTAAATCTGATGGGGCGCACCTTTATGAACGATATCGACTGTCCCTTCCGGGCGATGGATGCGCTCCTGGAGCAGGTCCAAAACCGGCCGAAGGTCATCATCGTGGACTTTCACGCCGAGGCCACCTCCGAGAAGGTGGCTATGGGGCGCTACCTGGACGGGCGGGTAAGCGCGGTGCTGGGCACGCATACCCATGTGGGCACCGTAGATGCCGGCATACTGCCCGGGGGCACGGCCTACGTCAGCGACATCGGCATGACCGGGCCTGGCGATTCCGTCATCGGAGTGGAGGCGGAAGCGGTAATCCAGCGCTTTCTCACCGGGATGCCCTTCCGCCTGGTGGTGGCGAAGGGGAAGCCGGAGTTGAACGCCATGCTGGTGGAGGTGGACGAGAAGACCGGCCGGGCGCTGAAGATAGAGCGCATCTCTTATCAGGAGGAGTACCCGTGAGCAGCGTAGACCTCCATCTGCATTCCAACGCCTCCGACGGAAGATACGCTCCGGAGGAGGTAGTGCGCAGGGCGGTGCAAAACGGGCTGACGGTGATCTCGCTGACGGACCATGACACCGTTGATGGTATCATCCCGGCGCGCCGGGCGGCGGAGCAGTTTCCCGGCCTGAGCTTCATTCCGGGGGTGGAGGTGAGCAGCGATGTTCCCAGAGGCGAGGTGCACATCCTGGGCTACTTTATCGACTATGCCAGCGAGGAGCTGGCCGGAACCCTGGCCCGTTTCCGCCGCTCGCGGGAGGGACGGGCGCGCCGGATAGTGGAAAAGCTGGCGGAACTGGGCATCCACATCGACTTCGCGCGGGTGCGGGAAATAGCCGGCGCCGGCACCATTGCCCGGCCCCACATCGCCCAGGCGATGCTGGAGAAAGGCTACATAGCTTCCATAAAAGAGGCTTTTGACCGGTACATCGCGCGGGACGGCCCCGCCTACGTCGAAAGAGACAAGATGACTCCTGCAGAAGTGGTGGCGCTGATACGCCGGCACCACGGGCTGGCGGTGATGGCCCATCCCTTTACCGTCCCTGACCCTGGCGCCGTGATTGCGGAACTCGCCGAAAACGGCATGGTGGGCGTGGAGGCCTACTATGACAGCTATACCGCTGAGGAGGTCAACTATCTGGTCAGACTGGCGGAGCGGCACGGGCTCGTCGCTACCGGCGGCAGCGATTATCACGGCCTGGACGAGCGCAATGAGACTTTGATGGGCGGGGTGGAGGTCCCGCTGGCGGCGGCGGAGGGTCTCATTGCCCTGGCCGGACCGGAGATGGTGAATCTGGCCAGTCTGGCCCGTTAGGGGATAATATGTTCATCTGGCTGGCTATGACGGCGGGCGCCTACCTTCTCGGGTCTGTGCCGGCAGCTTACCTGGCGGCCCGGCACTTCCGGGGGA
>CAZZAU010000176.1:0-2803 GCA_964652725.1 uncultured Dehalococcoidaceae bacterium
TCTGGCCCGCAGCGGGAACATGTGTCCGGGGCGCAGCAGGTCCTCGGGCCTGGTGGCCGGGTCCAGTACGGCCTTGATGGTCTCAGCGCGGTCAGCGGCGGAGATGCCGGTGCTCACCCGGTGCCGGGCTTCGATGGATACGGTAAAGGCGGTGGAGAACCTGGAGGTGTTGTCCTCCACCATCAAAGGGATTTTGAGCTCGTCCAGGCGCTGGCCAATGATGGGCATGCAGATGAGGCCGCGGCCGTACCTGGCCATGAAGTTGATGGCCTCCGGGGTGACCTTCTCGGCGGCGATGGCAAGGTCGCCTTCATTTTCCCTGTCCTCGTCATCGACGATGATGAGGAACTTGCCTTCTCTGATATCGGCAATAGCTTCCGGGATGGTAGCTGAACTCATATCAAAATCCTGGTTATGATTATCTTATCTCGAAACCGTGTTCCGCCAGAAAACCGGCGGTGAGCCCCGCCTGCGGCGGTTGCAGTACCTGCGCCACGTATTTGGCGATGATATCCGCTTCCAGGTTCACCGGGTGGCCCGTTTTCCAGCTTCCCAGAATGGTGCCGGCGCGGGTGTATCCCACCAGCGATACCCGGAAAGAGCGGGAGTCCCGTTCCGTGATGGTCAGGCTGACCCCGTCCGCGGCGATAAACCCTTTGGGCACGGCGTAGCGCATTATCTCCGGCGGCGCCTCGATGGTGGCCAGCACCGCGTCACCTTCCGGCGCCAGCGAGGTTACCCGGCCGGTGCCGTCCACGTGCCCCTGCACCAGGTGACCCCCCAGCCGCCCGCCCAGTGTTACGGGGCGTTCCAGGTTGACCGCGTCTCCGGGCTGCAACCGTCCCAGGTTGGTGCGCCGCAGCGTCTCCGGCATGACATCGGCGGAGAAGATTCCGGCGCTTAGAGCGGTAACGGTGAGGCAGACCCCGTTGACGGAGATGCTGTCGCCGGGCTTGAGCCCGTCCAGCGTTGCGCGGGCGGCGACTGTCAGCTTTTCGCCTGCGGCGGAGGTCACCTTGCCCGTCTCTTCCACAATTCCGGTGAACATCTATCTACCTTACGCAAAATGCGGGGTTTCAGCGCGGCCGCCCCTCGCTGCGGGGCCTGGCTAGTTGATGCTGTAGACCACCTGCACGTTGAGCGTGATTTCCATCTCTCCGGGGGAAACGGGGGTGGAGGGGAATGCCGGGGCCGGCGCCGGTGCGGGCACGTTGAACTCGGGACGCTGCACCGGAACGGAAATGCTGCCTTCATTAATATAGGTAGGCTTGCCCAGCCTGACCCCGCCCAGCTCCGCCAGCTGCCTGGCTTTGGTCCCGGCGTCGGTCATGGCCATCTCCCTGACCTCTTCGTAGTATCTCTCCGGCTCCTCGACGGAAAAGCTGATGCTGTTTATCCTGATGAGGTCGCCGCCGGCGGTTACCGCGGCATCGATGAGGTTGCCGGTATCTTCGATGTTCCTTACCTTAACCGTCACCGTATTGGTCACCCGGTAGCCGATGAGGACCTCTTCGCCTCTATCCTCTGAAAACCGGCGCACTGGGGAGATGCTGAAGTGCCGCGTCCTGATGTCCTCCCCGGCGATGCCGCGGCTGTCCAGCTCATCTACCACCGCGGTCATGGCGGTGGTTGCCTGGCCCTGTGCCTCAGCTACGGTCTGTGCCTGAGCCTCAACCCCGAGGCTGAGCATGGCGATGTCCGGCCGCACGGTTATCTTGCCCTGACTGTTAACCCAGATGCCGGTGTTCTGCTGGCTGAAGATGCCGCTCAGTGCGGCGCCCGCTTCGGACGTGGAGGAGGGTGGTGACAGCGTGTCACAGCCAGCGGCGGTGGCCGCCAGAACTACCACTACGGCGGAGAGGACCAGCCAGCGGGTCTTGAGCAAAGCGCGCTTCATCATTCTACCTGATAAAAAGTATAACCAAAGGCTTGCGCAAAAGCAAGAAGCGAGATTGTTTGGAAACTGGCGAAGCCCCGATTGTAAGTCCCTCTCGGTCTCCCTTTCGCAAGGAAGAAGGCCCGGGTCCTCCTTCTTAAGGGAGGGATTCAAAGGGAAAAGGGTGAGTTGACAGATAGCCTCATTCCCGTTAGCCGTGAGCTGATGTCCGGCGGGTTGCGCTAGTGTCCGGAAATGACCAGCATGGTATCGGTGCGCACCACGCCTTCGGCCTGGGTGATTTCATCCCGGATGATGCGGACGATTTCTTCCACGGACTCGGCCTCGACGACAGCCACCACGTCATGAGGGCCCAGGATAACGTCCGTGGTGGCAATCCCCGGCTTGCCGCTCAGCTCGGCGGCCACGGAGCCGCCGTGTCCCTTCTCCACGTCAATGAGCACATACGCTTTCTTGGACATAAGCCTGCTCGCCTCCTCGCTGGGTTGCAGTCGCAGGTCAATTATAGCCTCTGCGCCGCCACGCTGACAAGTACCGGGGTGGTGGGGAAGCTCTGACGGTGGAGGACAATCGTGTTATAATTAACTGATATGGAGGTTCTGGCCAAGCTCAATCCGGCGCAGCGAGAGGCCGTGGAGGCTATCAACGGGCCGGTCCTGATTCTGGCCGGCCCCGGCAGCGGCAAGACCAGGGTAATCACGCACCGCGTGGCTTATCTCATCAGGGTGTGCGGGGTCAGCCCCCGCCGCATTATGGCGGTCACCTTCACCAATAAGGCTGCTCGGGAGATGGAGGAAAGGCTGCGGCAGATGGTACCCGGCTCCGTGGACGAACTGACCATCGGCACCTTTCACGCCATCTGCGCCCGCATCCTGCGCCGCGAAGGGAAGGCCGTCGTCATCGAAC
>CAZZAU010000176.1:2813-3752 GCA_964652725.1 uncultured Dehalococcoidaceae bacterium
GCGCCGCGCGCCGTGCAGTCGGCCATCTCCGGGGCCAAAAGCCGGCTGCTGGGCCAGGCCGACTATCTCAAGCATGGCCGCAGCTACTTCGAAGAGGTGGTGCAGCGCGTTTACGAGCGCTACCAGCAGCTGCTCGGGCAGAGCAATGCCCTCGACTTTGATGACCTGTTGTTGCAGACGGTGCAGCTTTTCCGGCAGCAGCCGCAGGTGCTTTCCCGCTACCAGTCCCGCTACCTGCACATCCAGGTGGATGAGTTCCAGGACACCAATCTGGTGCAGTACGAGCTGATGAAGCTGCTGGCCGGCCAGCATCGCAGCCTGTGCGTGGTGGGCGACCCCGACCAGTCCATCTACTCCTGGCGGTTTGCCGACCTGCGCAATATCTTGAACTTTGAGAAGGACTACCCGGAGGCCAAAGTGGTCCTTCTGGAGCAGAGCTACCGTTCCACCAGGAACATACTGGAGACGGCCAGCCACATCATCGCCGCCAATCAGCGGCGCAAGGAGAGGGGGCTGTGGACGGAAAACGAGCCCGGGGTTCTGCCGGAGATTGTGGAGACCTATAACGAGCAGGAGGAGGCGCAGTTCGTGGCCCACGAAATCGAGAAACTGGTGGGCAGCGGAGAGTTCCGCCGGGGCGACTGCGCGGTGATGTACCGTACCAATGCCCAGTCCCGGGTGCTGGAGGAGGCCTTTCTGCGCTACGGCATACCGTACCGGCTGGTGGCGGCCACCCGCTTCTACGAGCGGCGGGAAGTCAAGGACATCATCGCCTACCTGCGGCTCATCCAGAACCCCAGCGACGCGGTGAGCCTGCTGCGGGTCATCAACGTGCCGCCGCGGGGCATTGGCCAGCGGACGCTCGCCGACCTGTCCCGGTGGGCGCGGGACAGCGGGGTGCCGGAGTACCGGGCGCTGCAGATGCTGAAGGAGGGTGCG
>CAZZAU010000177.1:0-3749 GCA_964652725.1 uncultured Dehalococcoidaceae bacterium
GCCCCGCATCCAGATTTCCGCACCAACGGGCTGGTCTACGTTTATCATACCTACGAGGAGAGCGGCCAGCTCAGGAACCGGGTGGTGCGCTACACAAAAAGCGGAGACAAGCTGCAGGCCCCCGAGGTAATCCTGGCAGGCATTCCGGGTGCCAGAATCCATAACGGCGGACGGCTGAAGTTCGGGCCTGACGGCCTTCTCTACGTTACCACCGGCGATGCCGCCAGCTCCGGGCTGGCCCAGGACGTGAACTCGCTGGCGGGCAAAATCCTGCGGATAGAACCGGACGGCTCCATACCGCCGGACAACCCCTTCGCCGGCTCTCCGGTGTACTCCTACGGGCACCGCAACCCGCAGGGCCTGGCCTGGGACGGGCAGGGCCGCCTCTGGGCAACCGAGCATGGCTCCTCGGCCACGGACGAGCTGAACCTCATCCGGCCGGGAGAGAACTACGGCTGGCCGCTGGTCCGGGGAGATGAATCAGCTCCCGGGATGCAGGAGCCGGTAATACACAGCGGCCCGGAGACATGGGCACCGTCCGGACTGGCCTTCAACGGCGGCGCCCTGTTCTTTGCAGGTCTGCGCGGCCAGAGCCTGTTCGAAGTGGCGGCGGACAGCGTGCCCTCCTCACTGCAGAAGCACCTGGAAAGGAGATACGGCCGGCTGCGCGCGGTGGTGACGGGGCCGGATGGCTTTCTCTATGTCAGCACCAGCAACCGGGACGGGCGGGGCAGACCGGCGGCGGACGACGACCGGGTGCTGAGGATAGACCCGTCCCTGCTAGACTGAGCGGAGACCGGAGGTAGTGGCGTGAAAAATGATATCAGAAAAATCGCCGCCGTGGACACGGAAGAAGGCGCCGGCGTCCATGTGCGCAGGCTGTTCCCCACCGCGCAGCTGAAACATATCGACCCCTTCGTACTGCTGGACGAGTTCTTTCTCGACCCATCGGTCGGCTTTCCGGCGCACCCACACCGGGGATTCGAGGCGGTTACCTATATGCTGGAAGGCTCTTTCCGGCACGAGGACAACCTGGGCAATGCCACCGAGGTGGCCGCCGGAGGCGTGCAGCGGTTCACCGCCGGAAAGGGGCTGGTACATTCCGAAATGCCCGGAAACGCACCCATGAACCACGGTTTTCAGCTATGGGTGAACCTGCCTCATGCCCTCAAGCAGACCGGGCCTGACTACCAGCAGGTGGAGCCGGACCTGCTCCCGGAATCCGTGGAGAGCGGTGTCCGTGTCCGGAGGGTGGTGGGAGAGAGCTCGCCGGTGAAACTGCATACCCCCGTCTCCTACGAGATAATCAGCCTGGAACAGGGCCAGCTCCCGGTAGTCTGCCCGGAGGGGCGCAGGGGCTTCCTCTACCTGTACCGGGGCGGGCTACGGCTCGACGGCGTCGCGCTGGCGCCGAGCGAGGGGGTGCTGCTGGAAGCCGGAGAAAGACTGCAGGCGCAGGCGGACAGTCCATGCAGCTTCATTCTTGTTACCGGCAGGCCCCACGGAGAGGCTATTCTGCTGCACGGGTCGTTTGTGGATTGAGCAACAGATGAGTCCATCGATAGGAGGAAGCATTGCACCGGTCATTGCTTCTGGTCTTCGCCCACCCGGATGATGAAAGCTTCGGCGTGGCGGGCACCATTGCCAGATACACCGGGCAGGCCGTGCCCGTAGACCTCATCTGCGCCACCAGGGGCGAGGAAGGCACCCGCCTGGACATACCGGAAAACATGGAGACGGGAGATATCAGGGAAGCGGAGGTGCGCGCCGCCGCCGCCGTCACCGGTATACGCGCCATATACTTTCTCGGCTACCGCGACGGCAAGCTGGCCGAAGCCGACCGCCACGAGGTAACGGGACGGGTTGAATCCATAATGTCGGAACTGCATCCCGAGGTGGTGGTCACCTTCGGGCCGGATGGCATTACGGGACACCCGGACCATATCGCCATCGGGGACGCGGCCACGGCCGCCTTTCGCAAGCTCAACGCCAGGCATGGCTGGCCGCGCAAGCTCTACTACGTAGCCATCCCGGAGAACTCCCTTCCGGAAGAAATAGGACAGGGCGTGGCCACCCGTCCTTGCCACGACCTTACCGTCGTGGATATCAGCGGCTACCTCGACCTCAAGATAAGGGCCATCGCGGCGCACCGTTCCCAGCGAGACGCCCAAGAGTTCATCGCGATGCTGCGGGGCAGGGCAGCGGAGACGTTCGCCAGGAACGAGTTCTTCTACCTGGCAAGCGCCAGGCCCGCCGGGAAAGAATCCGACCTGTTCCAGTAACGCCCCGGCGCAGTCCATCTACCGCCCGCTTGACTGCCCGCCATATAAAAGCGGGCAGAAGCGTCAGCAGACATCGCCGCGTATTTGAAATCGGGCAGGAAAAGTCCTATACTCATAGTAGACTTTTTGTTTGCGGAGGACTGATTGATGGCCAATGTTTTCTTCTTCGAGGGAGAATGTGAAGACAAGATGCTGCTGGGCAACAAAGGCGCCAATCTGGTCACGATGACCAGGCTGGGGCTGCCCATACCGCCCGGATTCGTGGTCTCCATCGAAGCCTACAAAGAATATCAGCGCAGCGGCAAACTGCCACTGGAGGAGATCGAGGATGCCCTGTACGTTCTGGCGAAGAAGACGAACAGGGAGGTGGGCAAGGACCTGTACGTTTCGGTGCGGTCTTCGGCTCCCGTGTCCATGCCCGGAATGATGGACACCGTCCTCAACCTCAAAGACCCCGGCGAGATAATCGCGGCGGTGAAGCGGGTCTTTGAGTCCTGGGACAACATCAGGGCGGTGGAATACCGCCGTTTTCACCACATCCCCCCCGACCTGGGCACCTCGACGGTGGTCCAGGCAATGGTCTTCGGCAACAGAGATAAGAACTCCGGGACGGGAGTGGTCTTTACCCGCAACCCCAACTCCGGAGAGAAGAAGCTCTTCGGCGAATACCTGGAGCAGGCCCAGGGCGAGGACCTCGTCTCCGGCAGCAAGACGCCCAAGCCCATCGAGATGCTCCAGATACAGATGCCGGAGGTATACGCGGAGCTTGTAGCACTGGGTGACCGCCTGGAACAGCACTTCCGGGATATGCAGGACGTGGAATTTACAGTGGAAAGCGGCAGGCTTTACCTGCTGCAGACCCGCTCCGGCAAGCGGGGCGGCAGGGCAGCGGTGAGAATCGCGGTGGATATGGTGCGGGAGGGGCTTATCACCACCGAGCAGGCCATAATGAGGCTGAGGCCGGAGGACGTACGCAGCCTGCTGTACAAGCAGATAAAGACGCCCGAGGCCTATAATCCCATTGCGCAGGGGCTTAGCGCCTGTCCGGGCTCGGCCACGGGCAAGGTTATCTTCGACCCTCTCGAGGCCGCGGCCAGGGCGCAGTTGAACGAGAGCATCATTCTGGTAAGACCGGAGACCAGCCCCGAGGACATCCAGGGCATCCATGCCTCGGAAGGGGTGCTCACCTCGCGGGGAGGGCTCACCTCGCACGCCGCCATCGTTACCCGCGCCCTGGGCAAGCCCTGCGTGTGCGGCGCCGAGACAATCGCAATCGACCTTAAAAGCAATATCCTGACGGTGGGCGATGTCCAGGTCAGGAAAGGCGATGAGATTACCATCGATGGCGATACCGGGAAAATCTACCTGGGTATGCTGCCGCTCCAGGAGGCGGAAGCCACCACCGAGTTGCACGAGCTTATGTCCTGGGCGGATGAACACAAGCGCCTTGGTGTCTGGGCCAACGCG
>CAZZAU010000178.1:0-3739 GCA_964652725.1 uncultured Dehalococcoidaceae bacterium
TGCCCAGGCGCCGGCGAGGCTGCTCAAGGAGCTGCTGGCGGTCTCCGTCAATCGATCTTTGAATCGGATGACCGTGGACGGCGATACCAGCACAAACGATACGGTGCTGCTGCTGGCCAGCGGTCTGGCGGGTGGGGATGTTATTGCGGCGGAAAGCCAGCTGGCCGGGGCTTTTCAGCAGGCGCTGGACGGCTTGTGCGTGCATCTGGCCCGGGAGATAGCCCGCGATGGCGAGGGCGCGACCAGGCTGATAGAGGTGGTGGTGAAGGGGGCATTGAACGTGGCTGAGGCCAGGCAGGCGGCGCGCACCATAGTCAGCTCCCCGCTGGTAAAGGCGGCGGTCTATGGCACTGACCCCAACTGGGGACGGGTGGTGGCGGCGGCGGGAAGGAGCGGGGTGGAGGTACTGGAGTCAAGAATCGACCTGTACCTGGGAGATATGTGCCTGCTAAAAGAGGGGCGCCCGCGGCCGTTCGAGCACGAGCGGGCGGTGAAGCTGCTCAAGGCGAAAGAGGTAACCTTTACCCTGCATCTGAACCTGGGAGACGGTGAAGCCACCGCCTGGGGGTGCGACCTCACCGAGGAGTACGTAAAGATAAACAGCCACTATACGACCTGAACATGATAGATTTACATAAGGCAACCGTGGTCAAGATCGGCGGTGTCGCCCTGGGCAGCAACGATACCACCCTGGAGGACATCGCTTACCTCCAGAAGCAAGGCATGGCGCTGGTGGTGGTGCACGGAGGTGGCAAGCTCATTACTGATTGGCTGAAAAAACACGGGGTCGAGACCCGGTTCGTCAACGGCGAGAGGGTGACTGATGGCCCCAGCCTGGAGGTGGCTACGGCGGGGCTCGCCGGGCTGGTCAACAAGCAGGTGGCGGCGGGGATAAACATCGCCGGCGGGAGGGCCGTCGGCATCAGCGGGGTGGATGGGGGGCTTATCCAATGCCGGGTGCAAAAGCCGGAACTGGGCTACGTGGGCCAGGTGGTCCGGGTGAACAGCGATTTATTGCAGGCGTTACTGGGCGCCGGCTATGTCCCGGTAATCGCCCCTATCGGCCTCTATGCGGAAGCCAGACCGGAAGGAGCGCCCGCGCTGGTCAACATCAATGCTGACCTTGCCGCCGGTGAGCTGGCCGCGGCCATTGGGGCAGAGCGGCTGATATTCCTGACCGATGTACCAGGCGTCTTCGACCATTCGGGGAATCTGCTGAGGCGACTATCCGTTCCCCGGGCCGAGGAGTTGGTGGCCTCGGGGACGGCCTCCGGGGGGATGATACCCAAAATCAGGGCCTGCCTGAGGGCGGTGGATACATCGCAAAGCACCTGCATCATAGACGGCCGGGAGCCGCACGCTTTGCGCCGGCAGTTTGAAGGCCACGGCAGTGGCACGACGATATTCAAGGGCTAACAGGGGGTGAGGTAGCACAAAATGACCAACTGGCAGGAACTGGAAAGCAAATACTATATGCACACCGCGGACCGGGTGCCGGTGACCCTGGTGAGCGGAGAAGGCGCCCGTGTCCGGGATGATACCGGCCGGGTCTACCTGGACTTCGTGGCCGGGTGGGCGGTGGATGCCCTGGGGCACTCCCACCCGGCGGTGGTCCAGGCGATTAACGAGCAGGTCGGAAAGCTCATTCAGGTCTCCAACCAGTTCTACTCCATTCCCCAGCTTCAGGCCGCCAGGCTGCTGGTGGAGAACAGCTGCCTGGACAAGATATTCTTCAGCAACAGCGGCGCCGAAGCAAACGAAGGCGCGGTGAAGCTGGCACGGCGCTACGGCAAGCTCCACCTGAACGGCGCCTACGAGGTCATCACCGCCAAAGGCTCATTTCACGGCCGCACCCTGGCCATGGTAGCTGCCACCGGGCAGGCCAAGCACCAGCAGCACTATCTCCCTCTGGCGGAGGGATTCGTCAACGTCGACTATAACGATATAGAGGCCATCAGGACCGCCACTACGGAAAAGACCTGCGCCGTGATGCTGGAGCCGGTACAGGGGGAGGGTGGGGTCATCAGCCCGGACGACGACTATTTCAACGGAGTCAGGGCGTGGTGCGACGAGAAGGGCATT
Source organism: uncultured Dehalococcoidaceae bacterium (assembly GCA_964652725.1). Classification (GTDB taxonomy): domain Bacteria; phylum Chloroflexota; class Dehalococcoidia; order Dehalococcoidales; family RBG-16-60-22; genus CAZZAU01. Next base: position 2,083 of record CAZZAU010000178.1, read on the forward strand.
CTGCTCATCCTGGACGAAATCCAGACCGGCATCGGCCGCCTGGGCACCCTTTTCGCCTACGAGCAACTTGGCGTGGAGCCGGATATTATGACCCTGGCCAAGGGCCTGGGCAACGGGGTGCCCGTCGGGGCGTTTCTGGCAAAGGAGCGGGCCAATGTCTTCGCCCCCGGAGAGCACGGCTCCACCTTCGGCGGCAATCCCCTGGCCTGTGCCGCCGCCTTTGCCACCGTGAAGTTCGTCATCGAAAATGACGTACCGCAGAACGTGGCCAGGGTGGGGCAATATTTTAAGGAGAAACTGGAAGGGCTGCGCACCGGATATCCAGTCGTCACCGAGGTGAGGGGGCGGGGGCTCCTGCTGGCGGTGGAATTCAACCGGGACATCGGCGCCGATTTGCTCAAAGCCTGCCTGGAGAAGGGTCTGCTGGTGAACCGGGTGAGACCCAATGCGCTCAGGTTTATGCCGCCGCTCATCATCGGCAATGCGGAGGTGGATGAGGCGGTGGACATCCTAGAACAGGCCATCGCCGCGGTAGCCTGAGGTATTCCCGAAACGGCCCATTTGTGCGATAATATTACCGGAATGCTGAACAATCTGCGCAAGCTGGGCATACTGACCGGCTTTGTCCTGGTCTTGCTGCTGGGGCTGGCTGCGCTGGCCGCTTCCTATGTGGAAGTTGGCCTGGTTGAGCCCGTGGGTGAAGAAGGAGTGGTTCCTGTTGTCCTTGATCTCTCTCAGATCCCTGAAGCGGTGGTGGAGGATGCCTCGGCGCTGGGCCGCGAGATTTACGGGGACTATCAGGAGGCCCGCGACGCTTATGTTTACCAGCTCCTGAGCAGCTATCTGGAGGTCAAGGAAAAGGACGTGGTGCTCATTTTCAATCCCGGCGGCTGGGGCTCAAAGCTACTGGAGAGCTCTTCCGGCTGGTACGGTATCGCCAGCGGCATCAGGGCCGAGCTGGATGAAATGGGCTACTCCCCGCTGGTGGTGGACTATCGCCGCACGGGCGGCAGCCTGAGGGGACTGGTAAAGGAATTCGGCGAGGTGCTGGGGAAGTACCCGTCAAAGGCCACCAACCTGGCCAGTCGGGTGGAGTTCCTCACCAGGAACAACCCGGAACTTAAGGTCATCGTCGCTGGCGAGAGCAACGGCAGCGTCATCACGGACCGGAGTATGACCATATTGAAGGACAACCCCAACGTGTACAGCATACAGACCGGCCCCCCGTTCTGGTACCAGCAGACCGTACACGAGAGGACCCTGGTGCTGCACAGCAACGGTGTTACTCCGGATGCCTTCAGCCGGGGAGACGGGGCCGCCATGATGGGAGCCAGCCTGAAAGCCCTTCTGGGCCTGTCCTCGCCGGAGGAAGAAGACCCGGGGCGGATACTCTTCTTTCTGCGGGCGCCCGGGCACGACTACGGCTGGCAGTACCCGGAGGTCCACGCCGAGATAAGCCGCTTCCTGCACGAGAACTTCAGCTTGAAGCCGGCGGATGATTACCGGGAAGATTACTAGAACGGGAGACAGTGGCGTGTCAGAAAAAGTTGTGCTGGCCTATAGCGGCGGACTGGATACCTCGGTGGCCATCAGGTGGCTGAAAGAGAACTACGGCCTGGACGTGGTGGCGCTCACCATCGATGTGGGCAACGAGAAA
>CAZZAU010000179.1:0-3718 GCA_964652725.1 uncultured Dehalococcoidaceae bacterium
CAGGGCATCGCTCATGGCTTTCTGGCGTGGCGAGTAATTGTGGTAGAAAACATCCACCCGTACATGGGCGTTGTGGCGCTCGGCATAGGCGAAGCCGAAGGCGTACATCGCGGCTCCGGCCATCATGGCGGTCTCGTACGCCCACTTGGTGGGTGCGTTGAGCACGTAGCGCATGAACACCTCGATGACGATGACGATGATCATAAAAAGCGACAGCCAGCGGGCGCCCATGCCGCCCCACTCGGTAGCGGTGTCAATAGCTTTCAGAATGTATTTCATGCCCCTTTATCCAGCGCGCATTTGCGCGGGAGTCCCCCGCCCCTTTTTTGGGGGCGGGGGACTCGGGATGCGTTACATTCGCTCCCAGGCGCCGCGGTAGGCTGCCTGGAAAGTCTTGATGGAATCGTACACCCTGTCGAAGAACGGGTCTTCGGCAGAGCGTTCGGCGTAGAGCGCCTCTGCTCTGGAAACCATCTCGTCAGCGATGGACTGCGGGATGAAATCCACGGTGACACCCTTCTCGCGGAACAGAGGGATGGTCTCAAGGTCTCTCTGGGTCATGAAGGTGTAGTAGTTGAAAGCAGCAGCCTTACCCATCTCTCTAATCATCTTCTTCAGGTCATCCGGCAGCTCGTTCCAGGAGCCCGTGTTGACCATCTGGGGCAGCCACTCGCAGGGCTGGCGCACCGAGCCCAGATAGACGTAGTCGGTGACTTCATAGGTGGCGACGGAATAGTCGAACCCGGGCGAGCTGAGCTGGAAGCCGTCGATGACGCCGCGCTGCATGGCCTCGTAGGTCTCCGTGGTGCCCAGGGTAACCACCGAGGCGCCCATCTGGTTGAAGATGGTGCCGTCATCGCCGGCGGTCCTGAGTTTCAGGCCACTGATATCCGCGGGTGTTTTCAGCTCTTTGTTGGTGTTTATGAAAATCTCGGGGACCGTTATCCACCCACCGATGATCTGCGCATTGTAGTCGCTGACCATCTCGTTCAGAAGAGCGAGCCCCTCGGTTTCCATCCACATGTACTGCTCGGTGGGAGAAAGGCCGGCGATCTGGTAGGTGAACAGGTTGGTGGCCGGACCGAAGCGGTCCATCCAGTACATGGTGCAGCTGCTGGACAGGTCGATCAGACCGGTGTCAATGCCGTCCAGCTCCTGCATGATGGGGACCACCTCGCCGCCAGCATGGTGGTCGATGTCCAGCCGGCCGCCGCTGGCCTCTTCCAGGTTGTTGCTGAAGGCCACCACGCCCTCTGTGTGGAAGGTGGCGCCGGCGGAAACGTGGCTCTCAGAAGTCCACCTGAAGACCTCAGGAGGCTGCGAAGGGCTGGGTGACGGTGAAGGGCTGGGTGAGGGCGAGGGCGAAGGTGAAGGGCTGGGTGAGGGCGAGGGCGAAGGTGAAGGGCTGGGTGAAGGCGAAGGCGCTGGCGCCGCACAGGCGCTTGCTATCAGCGTTATCACCAGCAGCAACCCCAGTACACCTAACAGTATTCTCTTTTTCACTAAGCGTTTCCTCCTTTTTAGATAGGGCAGTCTCTGGCGGGTCTAGTTGTGCCGTCGAAAGCTATCACCTCCTTCTATAGCGCATTTTGGCTCCGGGACAGGTGAACCAGTCTGCGGTCGGATTGACTCGCAGGCTGATTCTGCAATACTACTAAAGTAATATAAGATTACGGGATTGTCAAGATGTAAAGGCAAAAAAGACGAAGATTGGCCTGTGTCACAGCTTTACAGCGTGTCGTAAGAGACGGTCGCAGCCGCGTTCCCTATCTTCTGAAGAGAACAAAGACTCCCAGGTAGCAGACGGCGCCCAGCAGGAGCGCCTGGGTGAAGCCCACCCCGATGGCGACGATGATGGTCAGCGCCGAGCCGAAGACGGAACCCGCGCCATTGATGCCCCACATCCAGGGAATGTGCTGCTCCGTAGTCTTCTGCGTCAGGGACCGTATGCCCAGCGGGAATGGAAAACCCATGACGAAGCCGAGGGGAGCCATCAGGATGACCATAACCAGCAACCGGATGGCCAGCGCCAGACCGAGCAGACGGCCGAAGATGACCGGGACCAAAAAGGCGGCCGCGATGACGGCGCCGGCTATGCAGAGCGCAGCGATGGCGATTCCCCACTGGGTGCGGTCCGGGGCCAGGCGGCCGCTGTACCAGCTGCCCAGGCCGGCGCCGACCAGCAGGGAGAAGAGCAGCATGGCCATCGACAGCACCGGCTGGCCGAGATAGAGCACGAACCTCTGGATAAGTGATATCTCGACGAGCATGAAACCAGCGCCCAGCAGGACGAAGAGCAGCGCGTGGCGGACTACTGAGCCAGCGGGGCGCTTCCGGTTTCTCCCCCCGGCACTCCCGGGGGAGGAGCGCAGGCTGCGGTAGAGGGGTGGCCCCAGTAGCACGCCCAGCAGCATGACCGCCGATGTCCAGAAAACCAGGGTCACCGGCTGCGGTATTTGCGGCTCGAGTTTGTAGAAGAAGGGACGGTTGTCCGTGACCGGGCTGAGGTCCAGCCCCATGCTGAGGCCTTCCTTTTTGACCCGGTCGAAGTCAAGCCGGCCATCGGCGATGGCCTTCAGGGTGGGATTTACCGCGCCTTCCTCCTCTATGTGGGGGAAATAGGCGAAGAGCGGCTCATGGCCCAGCTCGGCCAGTTTTTCCAGCCGGGCCGCCGACTCGGCAGGTGTATAGGGCGTTTTCTTGAGCACGTACACCGGGAAGACGTTTTCCCCCGAGCTCAGCCCGAACAGGGAGATACGCTGGAATGCTTCCGTTTTACTGACGCCCTGCTCGCCTAGTGCTTCCAGCGTGAGGGAGAGCAGCCGCCAGGCGGTGAAATCGTCGTGGGTCACCACCAGCAGGCGTCCCTCATCAGTCAAATGCGCCAGGTAGTCCTGGATGGACTCCACCGTGAACAGGAAGCTTTCGGTGAGGGAAAACCCTTCCAGGCTGCGGCTGGTCTGGGTGACGGGGAGGCTGAGCATGATGAGGTCATACTTCTCCTCCTGGCGTTTCAGGAAGTTCCTGCCCTCGTCCACCATCACCGTGACGCCGGGAAAATCGGTGTAGAGGCCACCGTTGTAGTCGGCGTACTCGCGCACGATGTCCACGGCATCGCGGTTCACTTCCACGGCGGTGATATGCTCTACCCCGCCCATAAGGGCGATGAGCACGTCCCGCCCCCCGCCGGGGCCTATGGCCAGGGCGGTGTCCTTTTCTTCCGGCTGCAGGAAGTAGAAAGGGAAGTAGCCGGTGAACCCGGCCCTGAGCTCATCGATGGGAGATTCAGGATTGTCAAAATCGCCGCTGAACTTATACATCGGGGCGGAGGCGGTGCCGTCCAGAAAGATCTCCATCAGGTAAGGGTAGTCCGGGTATGCCACGAGGTCAGTGCGGCCGAAGGCGCTCCAGCGCGTGTCGATAATCTGACCGGCGCCCGCCGGGTTATGCAGGGAGTGGTAGATTTCCTTGCCCGGATTCTTGCCCACCACCGGCACGTCGGTGAGGTAACCCAGGCTTGCGTTGCTTGCCAGCAGGGCGGTTACGAGTCCAAACGAGGCGATAGCCCCGGCCGTCGGCAATGCTTTCCGTTTTAAACCCGGCACCGCCAGCAACACCGCACCGGCGGCGGAAACGGCGCCGAGAAAGAAACTGGTGTTCAGGGCACCCAGGATATCCAGGAAATATATGATGCCGAGGGAGCCGATGGCAGCGCCCA
>CAZZAU010000180.1:0-3702 GCA_964652725.1 uncultured Dehalococcoidaceae bacterium
GCAGGAGCTTTCCCGGGTGGACATCGAGGCGGCCGGGCGTATCCCCGTATCCATATCCGAGCTGGACCGGGTGCTGGGCGGTGGCCTGGTGCCCGGCTCGCTGGTGCTGGTCAGCGGCGACCCCGGCATCGGCAAGTCCACCCTCCTGCTCCAGACCTCCGCCGCCATGGCCCGGCGGCAGACCGTCGTCTACGTCTCCGGCGAGGAGACGCCGCACCAGGTAAAGCTGAGGGCGCAACGCCTCGGCATCAGCGGCGAAAGGCTTTACCTGCTGGCGGAAACGGACCTGGAGGCCATCTCGGTCCAGCTCGACCGACTCTTGCCGGGGCTGGTGGTGATTGATTCCATTCAGACCATGTACCTGCCGGACCTGGCGGCTACTCCAGGAAGCGTGAGTCAGGTACGCGAATGTACGCTGAGACTGATGCAATGGGCCAAGCTGAACGGCGTGCCGGCCTTCGTCGCCGGCCACGTCACCAAGGACGGCACCATCGCCGGGCCGCGTATTCTGGAGCACATTGTGGACGCGGTGCTTTATCTGGAGGGTGAGCCGTTCAGCGCCTACCGCCTGCTGCGCAGCGTGAAAAACCGGTTCGGTTCTACCAATGATGTAGGCGTCTTCGAAATGAAGGAGCAGGGTCTGACCGAGGTGGAAAACCCGTCCCGGGTCTTCCTTTCCCAGCGCCGGGGGGAACCGGTGGGCTCGGCGGTGGTGGCCACCCTGGAGGGCAGCCGGCCTCTGCTCGCCGAGATACAGGCCCTCACCACTCATAACGGCTTCGGCCAGTCCCGCCGCACCGCCAATGGCATCGATTTCAATCGCCTGCTGCTGGTAACCGCGGTGCTGGCGCAGAGAGCTGGCCTCAGGCTGGGCAATCAGGATATCCTGGTCAGCGTCACGGGCGGCCTGCGCATCAGCGAACCGGCTGCCGACCTGCCTATTGCCCTGGCCATCGCCTCGAGCTTTCGGGATGCCGCCATCGACCCTGACCTGGCTGCGGTGGGCGAACTGGGTCTGAGCGGGGAGCTGAGAGCGGTCTCACAACTGGAACGGCGCCTCAGCGAGGTCGCCAGACTGGGCTTCAAGCGCTGCCTGGTGCCCGGGACAGGCTGCGGGAACGGTGATGCGGCTGGGCTGGAGCTTGTGCCGGTGGGCACTGTCCGGGAAGCGCTGGCCGCCGCAGCGGTGGCTTGTCCCCGGCGCTGAGGTGCGGTGTTCCGCAACCGCTCATCTGCGCAATTGCGCAATTACTCTTTGACGCAACTCCTCTTCCGTCTTGACCCCGCGCACGTCCAGCTTCGAGCTCCGGAAGGCCCGCACCATGGCTTCAACCAGCCTGGTCTTGCTGAGCTTCTTGCCCCCGCTGAACTTGGCCACCGAGGACAGGCTCTCCAGATAGGCGTCCTCGGCGCGGCTCAGAAATACGGACAGCTTTATCACCGGCAGAGTGGGTGGCTCGGCTTTCCGGGCCGGCTTTGCTTTTGCCTCTGCCGGCACGCGTTTAGTCTTGCCCCCTTGCTCGGTGCGTTCTTCCTGGGCCTCCGTTTGCCCGGGTCCCTCGCCGCCGGTCAGGCGCTCCAGCGCGCTGCCGTAGACGAGCTCTTCAGTGATGCTGGCCCTTTTCATCCTTCATCACCTCTTGTATCAGGTTTCGATACGCCAGCGCCCCCTCGGAGCTCGGGGCATAGGTAAGGATGGACTTGCCTGCCGCCGGGGCCTCCTTGAAACGGACACTGGCAGGGATAACCGATTTGAAAACCTTGATGCGGTCGCTGAAAGCCCGCCGGGTGATGTCCATCACCTCTCTGGTGTGAAGGGTGCGAGCGCTGGTCATGGTAAACACGATGCCGGAAATCTCCAGCGAGGGGTTAAGCTTCTCCTTGACCCGGATGACCGTGCTCAGCAGACGCATGAGTCCTTTCATGGCCAGAAAGTCGGCCTGGAGAGGGATTACCACCTCGTCGGCGGCGGTGAGGGCGTTTATGGTCAGCAGCCCGAGGCTGGGCAGGCAATCGATGACGATATAGTCGTAGACCGGGCGCACCGGCTGCAGCATCTCCTTGAGTATGCGCTCTCTGGTGAACGCACCCACCAGGTCGAGCTGGGCCTGGGAAAGCTCGATGTTGGACGGCACCAAATCGATGTTCGGGTCCCGTGTTGACATAATAACATCTTTTATGGACGGTTCATCCTTTTCGCGGAGAATGGCCGCCAGGGCGTGATAACCGGTGCGTTCTAGGGTATCAGGGTTGACGCCCAGGGTGATGGTCAGGCAGGCCTGTGGGTCCCAGTCCACCAGAAGCACCCGCTTTTTCTTTTCGCTCAGGCCCTCGGCAAGGGCGGCGGCGGTGGTGGTCTTGCCCACGCCGCCTTTCTGATTGGCCACGCAGATAACCGTCATGGTACGTACCAATATAGCGCATTTGCGCAGATGCGTCAATAGCGTACTACGCAACTCCGCATATCAGCAATAGCGTAAAAGCGCAAACGAGCGAAAGAGCAACTGCGCATATGCTAATATGCACTGATGCGCAGATACGTATTTGCGTAAAAGAGGAACAGCGCAAATGCGAAAATGAAAAATGCGCAAATGCGCAATTAAGGAAAACGAGAAAAAAGAATTGACGGCCGGAGCCCTGATTTCCGGGAGTTATGCCGCCAGACTAGCGGCTGTGCGGAATGGCTCAGACAAAGCGCAGCGGCTCATCCCCGGTGCTCTCGAAGGTATGGTGCTCGTCCGGCGGAATATAGACGATGCTATCCTTGCCGATTTCCACTTCCCCGTGCTCACCCTTCACCACCGCCCGGCCGGAAAGCACGAAAACCTCGTGCTCCCAGGGGTGGGCGTGGGACGGGGTGGCGCAGCCCGGCTTGACCTCGATGACCCGCATGGCGAAGTTGGGGGCGCCATCCTCGGCCGTGATAATCTCCCTCATGACCGCACCGCCATGTCCTTCTCTGGGCTGCTTATCTTCCAGCTTGCTTACCTTCATCGATGTCCTCCCTGTTGATATCGGCCTCATACCGGGCCGTTGCCTTCGTCTTTATGCCGCCCCGCTCCCTGTACTCCGCATCCACAGACATAAGGGCCGGCCGGAGCAGCGCTACCAGGTCATCCAGAATCCGGTTCACCGCGTGCTCCTGGAGTATGCCCACGTTGCGGTAAGAGGTGAGATAATACTTCAGTGATTTCAGTTCCACCAGGCGCTGCCGGGGCAGGTAGCTTATGGTCAGCCGGGCGAAGTCGGGCAGGCCGGTCCAGGGGCAGACGAAGGTGAACTCGTCGGTTTTGTAGACCACGTCGGTAGCGGAGCCGGGATACTCGAAGGGAATGGCCTCCAGCACCGCCGCGTCTATATCCTCTTGCCGCTGGATGTCAAAGCGCTTTGACGCGTATTTGTCCACTGACATAGCCGTACTCCGCGCCATTATTCTAGCACTATTTCCAATACAGCGCCAATATGCTAAACTCAAACTGAATATGTCTGAAGCTGAAAACAGGAAACAAAAAGTCGGCGCGGTGATTGTGGCCGCCGGCCGGAGCGAGCGGATGGGGGACGTGGACAAAATGTTCGCCTCGCTGGGCGGCCAGCCGCTGCTGGTCAGGGCCACCCATCCCTTCCAGCAGTCCCCGCTTATCGACCAGATAGTGGTGGTGGTGAGCGGGGAGAAAGAGACCCGTTGCCGCGCTCTTATGACCG
>CAZZAU010000181.1:0-3689 GCA_964652725.1 uncultured Dehalococcoidaceae bacterium
CTATCTACCGCCTGGGCAGAGGGCCTACATACCGTAGTCCATGCCGCCGCCGCCGGGCATCGGCGGTGCCTTTTCCTTCTCGGGTATATCGGTGACCAAGGACTCGGTAATCAGCACCATGGAGGCGATGCTGGCCGCGTTCTGCAGCGCGCTCCGCACCACCTTGGTGGGGTCGATGATGCCCTTCTTCACCATATCCCCGAAATCGTCGGCGTCGGCATCGTAGCCGAACCCGGGCTGGCTCTTCTTCACCGTATCCACTATCACGGAGCCATCCTTGCCCGCGTTGACCGCAATCCAGCGGATAGGCTCTTCCACCGCCTTGCGCACGATGTCCACGCCGGTGGCCTCGTCCCCGCTGACCTGCAGCTTGCTCAGCGACTGCAGTGAGTTGAGCAGGGCTACACCGCCGCCGGGAAGAATACCTTCCTCCACCGCGGCGCGGGTCGCCGAGAGGGCGTCCTCCACCCGGTGCTTCTTTTCCTTGAGCTCGACCTCGGTTGCGGCGCCCACTTTGATGACGGCCACGCCGCCGGCCAGTTTGGCCTGCCGCTCCTGCAGCTTCTCCCGGTCGAAGTCGGAGGTGGTCTCCTCAATCTGGGCCTTGATCTGCTTGATGCGGGCTTGAATGTCCGCCTCCGAGCCTTTGCCAACAATGGTGGTGTTGTCCTTGTCCGCGGTCACCCGGCGTGCCCGCCCCAGGTCCTCCACGGTCACGGAGTCGAGCTTGCGGCCTACTTCCTCGGAGATGACCTTGCCGCCGGTGAGGATGGCCATATCCTCCAGCATCGCCTTGCGCCGGTCGCCGAAACCGGGCGCCTTGACGGCCAGAACGTTGATGGTGCCGCGCAGCTTGTTGACCACCAGGGTGGCCAGGGCCTCCCCGTCCACATCCTCTGCCACCACCAGCAGGTTCTTGGATACCTGCAGTATCTTCTCCAGGGCGGGGAGCAGGTCAGAGACGGCCGAAATCTTCTTGTCGGTGATAAGGATGTACGGCTCCTCGATCTCGGCTACCATGCGCTCCGGATTGGTGATGAAGTAGGGGCTTATGTAGCCGCGGTCGAACTGCATACCCTCCACGTATTCCGTCTCGTAGGTGATGCCCTTTGATTCCTCGACGGTGATAACCCCGTCCTTGCCCACTTTGTCCATCACCTCGGCAATCAGGCCGCCGATCTCCCTGTCCTTGGCAGTGATGGTGGCCACCTGGGCTATCTGCGCCTTGTCCTTGACCGGGGTGGAACCCGCCTTCAGCTCATCGATGATGGACCTGGTGGCTTTCTCGATGCCCCTCTTCAGCGCCAGCGGGTCAGCGCCGGCGGCCACATTCTTGAAACCGCCGGTGATGATGGCATGAGCGAGGACGGTGGAGGTGGTGGTGCCATCGCCGCAGGCATCGTTGGTCTTGCTGGCGGCCTCCTTGACCAGCTGCACCCCCATATTCTCAAAGGCGTCAGGTAGCTCGATGTCCTTAGCAATGGTAACGCCATCGTCGATGACGGACGGGGCGCCCCATTTCTTGTCAAGGGCCACCGGGCGGCCTTTCGGTCCCAGGGTGACCCTGACCGCCTCCGCCAGGACATCTATCCCTTTCTTTAATTTGTGTCTCGCTTCCTCACTGAAGACGATCTGTTTCGCCATAGCTCTCCTCCTTGCTGTGTGAATACCTTATTTACTTTTCTTGGCCAGGATATCGCTCTCGCGCAGGATCATCAGCTCTTCATCATCGACCCTGATCTCGGTGCCGCCATACTTCGCGTAGACGACAATGTCCCCCACCGCCACGTCGATAGCCACCCGCTTGCCGTCGTCGGTCATTCTTCCGGGGCCGACGGCCAGCACTTCTCCTTCCTGGGGTTTCTCCTTTGCTGTGTCCGGCAGGTAGATACCGGCTTTGGTTTTCTCTTCCGCCTCGATCGGCCTTACCACCAGACGGTCAGCCAGCGGCTGCAGTTTCACGGCCATTCTTTTCCTCCTTCCGAAATTAAATTGCTATACCGGCCGAAATTTTAGCACTCCAGGTGCCAGAGTGCTAAGTCAATCATAGCAGTTTTCTTTTCCCCTGTTCAACCCGGCCCAGGCGTCTTTTCTGCTGTTCCCGGCGCTTGAATAACGTTTGCCAGCATCTTTCTGCATCCAACCGTGTATTTACTTTATTTTCCTCCGTTTTTTGCACAAGCGTTCACTTTGCAATGTCCCGGGTTTTGTTTGTTATGGTTGGTAGTTGATGCCTCACCGCTGGTAAGAAATCACGGGCATTAATGGCTGGAGAGGGGGACACAAGGGGTGAGTGAAAAACAATCAGATGCAAACAAAACCACGCCTTGTCCCTCTACACCGAATCGTGTAAAATAAAGCTATGGCAAGTTCGGCACGGGCCAAGGTCCGGTGGGACAGCCGGAGAATCCAGTCCCTGCGCCGCCACCTGGGCCTCACCCAGCAGGAGATGGCGGACAGGCTGGGCACCAGACAGCAGACCATCAGCGAGTGGGAGACCGGCATGTACCAGCCCCGCGGTACCTCGGCCACCCTTCTCTCCATCATTGCGGAACGGGCCCGCTTTGCCTATGACGCCTCCCCTCCTCACGACACCGGCCAGACCCCTTGACTTTTTACACGTTTACGTGTATAGTACCAGAAGTTGAAGGTCTGCATGTTTATTGTGCCTGTAATACACGTTTACGTGTAATCACATGAGGTGCATCAACACGGAGAAACAGCTGGCGGAAATTTGCGGCAGGGCGCTACGGGACAGGGCCGGCCTGACCACGGAAGACGGCAGAGCGGTACGCATCCTCCACCCGGGCAGGCCCAATGACGACCGTGGCGCTGACCTGTGCGATGCCGCGGTGCTGGTGGGTGGGGAGCTGGCAACCGGTGACATAGAGCTCCACGTGAAGTCGAGCAGCTGGCCTGCCCACGGTCATCACCGGGACCCCGCCTACAACCGGGTTATCCTGCACGTGGTGATGTACCATGACACCGCCGCGGCCACCAGGCGGCAGAACGGGAGCACTGTCCCGGTGCTGGCCCTGCACGGGCGCCTGCAAGAGGGAGACCGGGAAAACGCCGGTCCGCTCTGCGGCGATGACGGACACCTGTCCGGCGCAGGCATCATAAGCTTCATTGAAGCTGCCGGCCGGGCGCGGTTTCTGGTCAAATCGGGCGGTTTCCGGAGCAGAATCCTGGAGCAGGGGGAAGGCCAGGCCCTCTATGCCGGGATTATGGGCGCGCTGGGCTACCTGAAGAACAGGTCTCCGTTTGAAGAACTGGCCTGCCGGGTGCCGCTGCGCCGGCTGGAAGCACTGGCCGCCGCCGGAAGCGCCGAAACCGCTGTAAAAACCCTGGCCCGGCTGCAGACCCTTCTCCTGGGCGCAGCCGGGTTTCTGCCCCCGGAACACCGGCCGCCGGACGGGAACACGGAGTATCTTGAAGGCGGTCAGTCTGCAATGTCCGGGCTGGATTGGCATTTGTTCAAGGTAAGGCCGCACAACCACCCCGCCCGGCGTATCATGGCGATGGGCCACCTGGTGCTACGCCACTACCGGCAAGGCCTGCTCGCGGGATTGATGGAACAGGTGGAAACGGCGGTTTCCGGGCGGGACCACGACCGGCTGCAAAAGGCGCTTGTCGTCCCGGACGGTCAGGAGGAACACCTGCCACCCAGAACCCGGGGAGCCGTCTCC
>CAZZAU010000182.1:0-3682 GCA_964652725.1 uncultured Dehalococcoidaceae bacterium
GTGCTGCAGGGGGGACAGGCTTGCATGGTGCTGGGGTGGAGCGCGCCGACCCAGCTGGTCACCGATGCGCCGGTCTTTGATGCTGCGGCCAGGACCTGGACGGGATGCCACCCGCTGCCGGGGCGGTGGGTCCTGGAAAGCAGCGCCGGCGAGGCTGGAAACGCCTATCACTGGCTGAAGGAGATTATGTTTGGAGAGCAGGAAGGTGCTCAGGCCTACCGTTTTATGGATAGCATGGCTGCCGCCGCTCCGGTGGGGGCGGAGGGGGTGCGGGCATTTGTGGGGCCGGCTCCTCTGGACATGAGCCGTCCGGGTATGAAGCTGGGCGGGCTGCTTTTCCCGGTGCCGGTAAGCGTCACGGGGACACCCCGCGGGCACCTGATAAGGGCTACTCTGGAAAACCTGTGCTTTGCTCTTAAGGCCGGCTGCGCCCGGCTGGAGATTATTTCCGGGCTGAAGGTGGGCAGAATTCACGTCTGCGGGGGTTTGACCGGAAGTAGCTGCCTTGTGCGCATACTGCCGGACATCCTCGGGGTTCCCGTCACCCTTCCCTCGGTAACCGAAGCATCGGCGCTGGGAGCGGCCATTTGCGCGGCGGCGGGTGCGGGAAGCTATGCAGGCGTGGAGGAGGCTGTGGAAGCTATGGCCCCCGGGTTCGAGACCATCGAGCCGGACGCCCTTGCCGTTCTGGAATATGCGGAGGAGTATCAGAAATGGGTGACCGCCGGTGAGTGGCTGACCGACCTGAGCGAGGCGATGCAATGAGCAAATGGCGTGAGCAAAAGGAACAGGTGCTGGCAGCGGCGCAGAGAATGCTGGAGAAGGGACTGGTGGTGGGCAAATCGGGTAACGTGAGCCTGCGTTTGTCGGCGGGAGGAGACCCCCGGATGCTGGCTATCACTCCCACCTCCCGGTATTATGACCTGCTGACCGTGGAAGATATCCAGGTGATTGACTTCGAGGCAGAGCCGGTGGAGGGGGATTTGCCCCCCTCTTCGGAAGCGCTGCTGCACATCGGCATCTACAGGGCCAGAAACAATATCAATGCGGTGATTCATACCCACTCCGTCTTCGCCAGCGCCGTATCGGTGGCCGGGCTGGAGATTCCGGCGGTTCTCGATGACCAGGTTACATTCCTCGGCGGGGAGATAAGGCTGGCCGCATACGCGCCATCGGGGAGCGACGAGATGGTCGAAGGCGTGGTGAGGGCCCTGCAGGAAAGGAACGCCGTGCTTCTGGCCAATCACGGGGCCATCGGCATCGGCCGGAGCCTGCGCGAGGCGTTTACCGCATGCGAGCTTCTGGAGAAAACGGCGAAGATATTCCTCTGCGCGCAGGTCCTCGGCAGGGTTAATGCTCTGCCCGCCGAGGCGCTGGAACGCGGGAAGGCTTTCTTCGCCATGCTGCAGAGCGGAGAAGAATAAAATGATGGAGGTAGCAACGAGATGGTGAGTGTGCCGCCTTTTTTGCTCAAGCGACTGTACGTAAAAGGAAGCCTGCGCAACAATGACGACGGCTTCCAGTTTGAGTTGAAGAACACCCTTGGCTCCGGGTATGGCTCGCAGATTCTGCCCGTGGTGCTGGATGGAAACGAGTTGCCGGCAGAGAACTCGTATTTCGTGGTGGACTCGCAGGAGGTGCCGTTTACGGACGTCGGGCCGGACAGACCCTTTACCCTGGCCATGAACAAGACTCTACGAATTCTGGTGAGAGGAGTAAGGTTGCCCGAAGGGCCGCACCGGATAGGGTTCGGCTTCGTTGCGCAGGGTCTGGGCAAATTGGGTTTTGAGGTCAGTGATATCATTGCCGGTTCATGAGCGGACCTGACGGCCGAGAAGTGCAGCAACATGTGAACAGCGTAGCCATCACGGGGGTATCCGGATACATCGGCGGCCGGTTGCTGGCCTGCCTGGACGGGCTGCCGGAAGTCGGCAGGGTCACCGGCATTGACATCCGGCCACCCGCCGTTACCCCGGCCAAGCTGCGCTTCTATTGCCGGGACATACGCCAGCCGCTGGGCGACATATTCATCGAGAATGAGGTGGACTGTGCCGTCCATCTGGCCTTCGTCCTGAGACCGGCGCGAAACGCGGCGGACGCGCGGCAGGTCGATGTCTCCGGCCTCTCTAACTTTCTGGTCGCTTGCCGGCAGGCAGGCGTCCGCCACATTCTTTACCTGAGCAGCCATACCGTGTACGGCGCTTACCCGGATAACCTCGTGCCCGTGAAGGAAGAAGCGGCGCTGCGGCCGGCATCCGGATTTCAGTACTCGGCTGATAAAGTGGAAGCGGAACGGGTGCTGGCTGATTTTGCTGCGGAGCATGGGGAGGTGTGTGTTACCATCCTGCGCTGTTGTCCGGTAATCGGTCCCCACGCCGGCGCTTCGGTGGTGGCGGCAATGTTCAGGCCGGTTATGCCGCGGGTCGCCGGGTTTGACCCGCCGCTGCAGTTCGTGCATGAGGATGACCTGACCGGGCTTATGGTAGCTATGCTGAAACGGAGGCAAGAGGGTGTCTTCAATGTGGCCGGCGATGGCGAAGTCCGCTACAGCGAGGTTGCCAGGTTGTGCAGGAGCAGGATGGTAGCGCTTCCGGACCGTCTGCTGCGCTGGCTGATGGCGTTTTCCTGGGCATTGCGCCTGCAAGACGAATCGCCCCCGGGCGGCCTGGAATTCATTAAATACCCGCCCCTCCTGGACACCGGCAGGCTGAAGAAAGAAACAGGGTTCCGGCTGCGGTACTCCTCGCAAGAGGCGCTGGAGGTTTTTATCGCCGGGTGCTACCGGAAAGGCCTGACGCAGCGCCGGTGACCGTTTAAGAGCCGGCGGTCTGGATGGGCGGGAGGCAGCAGGTCCCGCCCATCTCCTATCCGACCTTTTCCCGTTGCCGGGCGCTCTCTCTGCGTGTCCGCAGTGGATGGCAAAAAAGAATGACAGCGGATGCGGCGGCGCGGTAATGACAGCGGCGTAAAATATGCTATAGTATGTACTGGAGTTTCACGAGAAGGGGGCTTGCCATGGACCGGGAAGACGTGCTTGATTCGATTCGGGCCAATATCGAGGACAAGAACCTGGTCAAGCACATGCTCGCCACCGAGGCGGTAATGCGGGCACTGGCCAGGCACCTGGGCGAGGATGAGGAGGAGTGGGGTCTCACCGGGTTGCTGCATGACATCGACGCAGAGCTCACCGACGGGGATATGAGCTGTCACAGCAAGCTGGGTGCGGACCTGGCCAGAGAGCTGGGTGCCACCGAAGTCATGGCCCATGCCATCCTGTCCCATAATGCCAGGCACGGCTTATCGCTGGAGAGCAAGCTGGACAGGGCCCTGTTTTGTGCCGACCCCCTGACCGGGCTTATTGTTGCCGCCGCTATGGTGCAGCCGGACAGAAGGCTGGACGGCCTGGAACCTGAACTGGTAATGCAGCGACTTGAGGAGAATGTCTTCACGGCGGGGGCAGACCATGAGCGGATTGCCCGCTGCTGTGAAATCGGGCTGGAGCTGGACCAGTTCGTGGCGATGGGGGTGACGGCGCTGAAAACGGTCGCCGCCGAGCTGGAACTATAGCACCTAGTTTATCGATATGGTTGAGCCGGCGGCCGTCTTGGCCACATCGATGCGGGTGGGAAAAGCGTCCCGCAGCTCTTCGATGTGGGTGATGACCAGTATCTTCTCGAAGTCG
>CAZZAU010000183.1:0-3655 GCA_964652725.1 uncultured Dehalococcoidaceae bacterium
TGCCGGTGAACTTCTCTGTGAAGCAGGCGCGGTGCACGTCCGGACTGTCCAGAAAGGGCTGGCGGTACTCGAACTGCCCGCCAGAGGGCGCCGAAGCCATCGCCTGCAAAGCCGACCAGCTTGCGGAGGGCACAGCGCCGCCGTCGCCATAGATGAGAGACCAAAGCCTGTGGTCTCCGGCGGCGTCCCGGCCTGCCACCAGCAAATTCCAGTCGCCGTCATAGGCGGCGGCAAGGCCGGACAGCGCACCGGTAACCTTATCCCAGGAGGAGTACGGCTGCCACTGCCCGCCGGCCAGTTTCTTGACGTACAATATGTCCCCATCGGCGAAGAAGACGGCCAGGTCCCCATCCGGCTTGTAGGCCGCCGCCAGGCCGTTGATGCTGGTGGTGGGGCTGTAATCGATGACCTCGGCGCTGCCCCACGTTACTCCGTAGTCGGCGCTCCTGATACGCTGGATTTTGCGGTTGAGTCCGTCCGTCCAGAAGACGGATATCTCGGCGCCAAGCGAGGCGCAGGCCACCGCGGCCGCATTCATCTGCCCGGTGTCTGTCCACCGGCTAAAATCACTGGCGGGGCCCGGGCTGGATACCCGCTGGCGGTACAGCTTCTGCGAGTCGGCCGGCGGCGTCACCCTGACCCGCACCAGTGAGCCATCTCCGGGAATGGCCAGGGCATGGAGATAATCATCTTCACTTCCGGCGTACAGCCGCTCCCACGAGTACCTGGCCACGCCCGCAATCTGGTTGCTGGCCTCCACCTTCACATACGGGATGGCAGCAGGCTTCTTCTGCACGGCCAGCAAGTTTGGAGACAGGTTTCTCATCCGTTTCTCCTCCTACCGGGGCTGACACCTCCGCGCCCGGTCTCGATTTTCGTCCTTGCCATATCGCCCGCGCTAAGATACGTAGTCGGTCGTTCCGGAGACGGACGGATAGTAAGGTGCGTACAGTGCCCTCGCTTTGACCCGGCCGCGGCGTCCCAGCCGCCTAAGCTCCTTTCTGAAATGCGCCAGCTTTTCCCGGCCCCAGGCGAGAAACTCTTGCGGCGTGCGTTCACCGCCCACGTTGACCCTGTTTACGGCATATATCGCCCATTCCACGGCGGCATAGCCGGCTGCCCCGGCCGCTATTATGTCCTCGTGGCAGGCGGGGATGGTGGAGGTACCGGCATCAAGAGTATGCAATGTGCCGTAGTAAACATACGCACTGGAGCCGTCCGGCGCTTCCTCACCGAGGAGAGTCAGGGTATCACCCCACAGGGCAAACCGCTGGTACCGCGCGGGAAAGCGACCCACCGGGTACTCCACCGCCAGCACCATCACCCGGGCCGAAAGGTCGGATATATCAAGCTCTCTTGAACCTGCCGTTGTGGCTTTGATGGCCTTTTCCTCCAGCGGAAGATACTCGGAATAGTCCTTCACCGCGCGGACGATGTGCCTGTCCAGCTCGTCATCCGTCCAGCGGTAGCTGGCAGCGTCCTCGTCGTGCAGGTCCCGCCGCAGCAGCGCTCTCATTTCGCTCAGGTTCATCTCACCGCGCCTCCAGCTTTCTTACCTCAAGTCTCTCCAGGCGGGTGCAGGGCAAGCCCTCGTCATGCCCGCACAGCTCAAGATCACAGAATGAGACCTCCTCATTGGCCTGACCCTCGTTTATGCTAACCGCCCTGCCCGCGAGGTCCCTGGCATAGTCCATAACCGCCCGGGCATCCACCTCCCCGTCAAAGCTCAGGTCCACTCTTACCCTGTACATCATAGCTCCTCCTGAATCACCAGACTGCGAATAGATGCTTCTCCCTGTGGCGATAGCTCTGCAGCTGCAGCGGCGTCAGCGCCCGGTTGAACACCCTGGTCAGCGCCAGTATGCCCTGAAAGTGCCCGCCCCATGGCGTGCTGTCCGCCATCAGCAGGTCGTTCCCGGCGGTGTTCCGTATGGCGCCGGAGCAGGCGCTGGCGCTACCAGCATCACCATCGACCACGATGAAGCCGCCTCTGCCGTCATAAACCGCGGCGATGAAGTGCCACCGGCCGGCCACCAGTGGAAGGGGGTGAAGAGCGGCCGACACCCAGCCGGAGACGGAGAGCTCCAGCCACAGGCCAATCTTGCCCGTGCTGCCGTCGAACATGAAGTGGTACCCCTGGTCCATGCCGCCTTTCCTGACAAAGCCCCTGTAGTACTGGGTGGGGGCCGGGGTATTGAGCCAGGTCATCACCGTGATCTGGTCTGTAATGTCCAGGGCGGGAGCATCCGGCACGGACACGTGGTCGTCGTTGCCGTCAAAGCTCAGGCACCAGAGCCCGCCGGGAAGCTGCTGCCAGGCGGCGCCGGTGATAGAGCCTACGTGTCCGTAGGGACTACGGTCGTAAATCTTGCTGCCCCCTCCCGGCGGCCCGGCCAGACAGAGAACCCCACCCAGCTCCGGAGGGGCAAACGCCTGTTTCCTGACATCCCGAGCCACGGTCCTCTCCATCCTGCCTCCTCTAGCTGGCACAGTATACCACCCGCACGTAGCTGGAATTTTTGACTCTGGCTCTGCCCTCACCGGCCTCGTTGCTGCGGATGACCAGCCTGACCTCGAACGGGATGGCATCGAAACCGGCCACCGTTTTGCAGCGGCCGCTGCGGGTCTCCTCGATGTAACCGCTGCCAATATCGGCTTTCGTCACCGCGGGGTGCAGGTCCACCCAGGTGCCTCCCAGGTTGCGGGCCTGCCACTTGTAGGTAAGGTCGGCCGTAGCCGAGGACACCGCCCGGAAGGCGGCGGTCAGGCCGAACTCCACCTCCAGCATCCCCCCAAGCGCCGGGGGTTTAATGGCAACCCGCTCCACCTCCACGTCCGTGTCCGGAGTAGTAGTGTCCACCTCCGCCGACCACTGGATGCCGTCCGCGGTCAGGTCGCCCCGGCCAAAGGGATATTCCGCATGCTCTACTACCGGCATTACCATTCTTTTCCTCCTCCGGGGGAGGGAAAAGCCCCTCCCCCGCCTGCATCATTTTCTTAATTCTGGACGCCTATCAGCGCCGCCGCTTTCACCGCGCTGAACAGCGCCAGCGAAACGTACCACTTGACCCTGGTGCGGGTAGCGTCCTTGCTTTCCATAGAGCCGATGGGCTCCACAATCATTCCGCCCGGGCTGGTAAGGCCGCTGAGGGCCCATTCACCCAGCTGGACGGCGTAGATAGTGGAGCAGTCCCCGCCGGTGGTGGCAGTCTCCACCCCACCACTCAACGTGTGGGTGTCCAGAATCCAGTCGTTAACGGCCACGGGAATGCCGTCCCAGAGCTGGACGAAGTTGCCCCACTGGTCACGGTCGTTGTCCACCAGGCCGCCGCTGGCCCTGACCAGAGCGTTAATCTTGCGCCGGGAGCGCCGGCTCATAATGAGCAGGTCCGGCTTGCCGCCCTTCACGGCGTCGATGAGCTGGTCCAGCATGGAAAGGGTGAGCGTGGCTCCGGTGGCGCCGGCGGCAATAAGCTGGTCACTGGCCGCGGCCGTATCGATGAGTTTTTTCAGACCATCGAACTGCCTGGCATTGACCACGCTGTCGCCGTAGATGAAGGTCTCCTCGAACTTATCCTTGACCGCCTTGGCCTTGAGTTCTACCACCGCCGCCTCCAGGTCCTGAATATTGCTGCGGGTCGACTTCAGAAAGTTG
>CAZZAU010000184.1:0-3627 GCA_964652725.1 uncultured Dehalococcoidaceae bacterium
CAAAGAAGCGGGCGAAGCCGAAGTAGATAAGCAGGATGAGGGGAACCTCGATGACGGCATGGCCCAGTGATATCCAGACGCCGGCCCAGGGCGAGCGGTAGCTTTTGGCCAGGGTAACGGCGAACATAGGGCCGGGCATCATCACCCCGGAGAAGGAAATGACCACGACGCTGAGCAAAATGGGGAGCATGACCTCTTCTATCATAGCATAAATCCCGTCCATCAATCTCATCCTGTCCTCCAGAACAGGGCGCCGGCTGCGAGGAAGCAAGACCGAAATCATAATCTCTAAACTTTAAACAAATTTTGATGACTAAAATACGGAGGGGGTGCGGCGAGATTCAGAAATCCCTCTCTATCTCCTTTTCGCAAAGGGAGACGGCCAGGTTCCCTTTCGTAAGGTTTTGTTTGCATCTGGTTGTTTTTTCACGCATCCCCTTGTGTCCCCTCTCCAGCCATTAATGCCTGTGATTTCTTACCGGCGATTCCGGCTGGAGGGGGGACAGGGGTGAGGCATCAACTACCAACCGTAACCAAACAAAACCTTGTAAGGCGTCTACAAGGGGGGTTTGGTCCGCCTGGCCCTCCTTGAGTTGGCTGCGGGCGATGGATTATACTGAGCGTAGCGAGGGTGAGATGTCACTTGACCTGACGAAGGTGGCGGCACAGGCAGGCGAAATGGTGGCCAGACTGAGGGACGGCCGCGAGGAGAGGGAGAGGCGCCTCGGCTACGCGCTGGAGGTGATGGGTAACGAGGCCCTTGACCTTGAGGAGCTGAAGAGGAAGATCGCCGCCGGCCGCACCACCTGGCTGGTGGCTGGCCTCGTGGAAAGGCTGTCCAGTCGCTATGCCCCTCCCCCCGCTCCCCCCGACTTCACGGTTATCGCCACGGACGGCTCGCACATTGATGTAGACCGCCACCGCTCGGCGCGATGCTACCTTATCAACATCGGCTCGGTGTCATTGCGCTATGGCACACAGCCCGCTGCCAGCCTTGCCAGCCAACCCCGTCTCTACACGGAGGACGATGACCTGGTCATTATGCCCGCCGGGAACAGGGGGCGCGAGCAGATGGTGGAAGGGGCGCTGCTGGGCATCAGGCGGGGAGTGGAGGAATGCCGCGGGCTGGCCGGGATGGCCGCGGCGTTGCCGGCGGGCACCGATGGCCTGGCCCTGCTCGATGGCTCGCTCATCCTGTGGGGGCTGGAAGCCTACCCCGAATTTGTCACCCGGGCCCTGCTGGAGGAGGGCTTTCTGCGCTGTCTGGAGGAGATAAGAGGGCTGCAGCAGCACCGGAACATCGCCCTGGCCAGCTACATCAGCTTTCCCCGGAGCACTGACGTGGTTAACGTATTGCGGGTGGCCATCTGTCCCCACCAGCCCCCCGACTGCGATGTCCGCTGTCCTCCCGGCAAGGAGCGCGATTGCGAAGGCGTGGCCGGCGTAAGAGACCGGGACCTGTTCCTGAGCCTGCTGGCGCCCGGGGAGAGGTCAGGGCTTTTCACCAGCCCTTCCAAGATTGTGAAGGAACACTACGGCGAGCACGGGGTGTATTTTTTCTACCTGCGGGTGGATGAGACGGAGGTGGCGCGGGTGGAGACCCCGAAGTGGGTGGCGGAAAACGAAGAGTTGCTGGGCCTGACGCACGCCCTGATACTGGACCAGTGCCGCCGCGGGCACGGCTACCCGGTGGCCTTGAGCGAAGCCCACGAACAGGCGGTGGTTACCGGCCCTGACCGGGCGGGCTTCTGGCAACTGGTGGACTCCCTGATGCTGGAGGAAAACATTCCCACCCTCACCTCCGCCAAGAGCTTCAGCAAGCGGACGAGGTGGGTGTAGGGGATTGAATCAATCTGATTTTGTGAAGGAGGACACATGTCACAGGAAGAAAAGCGCCGAAATTCCCGTGGAGGAGCAGCTGGTTCAGCGGGTGCGTTTTTCTGGTTCGCTGGCTGGCTCTTCACTATCGCCTTTGCCGAACTGGTCTGGTGGAAAATCTTTCTGGGCATTGTGGTCTGGCCATACTACCTGGGCGTGGCGGTGAGATAAACCAGGAGAACGGGGAAAACTGGCAAAAGGATGAGGAAAATTGCGGAAACGGGGCACTTCCGTTGTTATAAGGGATGGCAAAGTTCTGTTTTGACCGTGGTGTGAAGAGCATATTAGGGAAAACAAAGAAGGAGTGCTGAACATGGGTAGCAAGGGCAGAAAGAACGTCAAGAAACCCAAGCAGGAGAAAGAGAAGAAGGGGAAGTAAGAAAGGCAGCAGGGTATCTCCCCTCTTGTAGTGCCTAGGTCGCCCGTATCTCCTGGCGCATAAACAGCACGTAGCTGATGCCGAAGCAGATGACGCTCAGGCTAATAAGGCTTACCAGATGAGGCCATACCACCAGGACGCTCTGCTCCAGGCTGAGGGGATTGGGCACCATATAGGCCGCCACGTTCGAACTGACCATTCCCAGGCTCCTTACCACCGGCACCAGCAGCACGGTGGTGGCCTCCTGGAACAGGATGTTGGGGGAGATGCGGGTAATCATCCGCTGCAGCTCAGAGTTCCGTATTAGCTCCGCCTGGGTGCCGTCGCCCACGGGTGCCAGCGCATTGGCGATGCCGGGCGCGATGAGCAAGATGAAAATGCTGAAGAACAGCCACAACGCCAGCGAGGACAGCAACGAAGCGGCCACGCGCCGGAAGCTGATGGAGAACAGTATGGCCAGTCCCATCCAGAATGCTCCGTAGACTATGGTCAGGAAAAGATAGAAGAAGAGCCTGACTACCTCCTCGGCGCTTGGCGGGACTCCGATCATACTAAGGCCGTACCCGGACACCAGCAGTACCATCGTGCCCACCATTATGGACAGGGTAACCACCCCGGCCAGGAACTTCCCGTTGATGACGCTGTCCCGGAACACGGGCTGGGCCAGAACGCGGCTCAGTGTCCCGCCGGTGCGCTCGCTGTTGATGGCGTCAAAGCCCAGCGCGATGCCGATGATAGGTATCAGCAGGGATACCAGGTAGGTGAAGGACGGCACAACGCTGCCGGAGGTGGTGAACAGCCCCAGGAACACTATGCCCTCGGGGAGATTGGCCGCGCGCATTCCCTGCGAGGCTGCTACCAGCCCCGCAGCGCTGACAAAGACCACCAGCAGCAGCAGGGTAACAAACCGTACGCTGGTAAAATAATCGGCCAGTTCCTTGCGCAGGACAGCTACCATCTACCCATCACTCCTTGAAGTACTTCATATAGACATCGTCCAGCGAGAACTCCTGGATCTTCATCTGAATAAGGGGGAAGTTGCTCTGCACCACCGCCCTGGATATCTCGGCGCGCAGGTCCGCCTCCGTGCTGACGGTGAGAATGTGCCCTTCCACCTGCACTCCCAGCACTCCCTTGATGCCGCGGATGATGTCCAGGAGCTGCGGGCTGGGCTCCAGCGTTTCCACTTCTATCTGGTAACGCCCCCCGGCCAGCGCCTCGCGGCCCAGCTTGTCTATGGAGCCCTGGATAACCATCCTTCCCTTGGACAGAATGCCAATGCTGTGGCACACCTGCTGCACCTGGAAAAGCTGGTGCGATGACAGGACCACGGTGGTGCCCATCTTGGGCAGGTTTGCAATCAGGCCCAG
>CAZZAU010000185.1:0-3604 GCA_964652725.1 uncultured Dehalococcoidaceae bacterium
CTGAGCTACAGGGGCACACTCGCCCGTATTATTATAAAGGCTGCCGGCGCCATTGCCAATCAGGGGATTATCAGAGTCTTGAGCGAGCTCTGCTCTTCCAGGTTGCGGGACTCCCGCTCGAATACCGCGGCGATTTCGTCCAGCGGATAGCTTACGGAGTTCTCGAAGATGATGTCCAGATTGAAGACGCCCCTCTGCACGGCGCGGTAGGCCTCCCTCATATTCTCCACCGATTTCAGCCGGGTGTAGTGCACCGCGTTGAGGTTGCGTATCTCAAGGCCGTCCTCGTGGAAGCGGTTGAAGCAGAACTCCTTGACCGGAATATAGTTGTCACCGTATATGGCGATGGTACCGTTATGACCTACCATGCCCAGCGCCTGCACGATGCCAATCCCCGTGCCGCCGATGGCCTCCACCGCTACGTCCACCCCCTCCCCGTGGGTAAGCTCCAGCACCGCCTGCACCGGGTCCGTCTCCATGGCGTTGATGACATGGTCCGCCCCCAGCTTTCTGGCGATGTCCAGCTTTTGGTTTTGCACGTCTATGGCGAAAACGCGCGAGGCTCCCGCCTTCACCGCGCCCTGGAGCATGATATTGCCGGCGAAGCCCACCCCGTTTATGGCCACGGTATCGCCCAGCTTTACTCCCATATGCAGCGCCGCCCAGGCGGCACAGCCCAGCGCCTCGTACAGGCAACCCACTTCGAAAGAGACGCCCTCCGGTATTGGCTGGACGTGGCCGGGGTCGGTAACCCAGTAATCGGTATAGGTAGGGTAGACCAGGCTGCCCACCTTGTCGCCTGCCTTGACCTGGCCTCCGCCAAGATACTCGTCCACCGCCGAGCCCACCTCCATTATGGTCCCGCCCCCCTCGTGCCCCCAGGGGCCCATAGGGAAGGCGTGGCGGGGCTTGTCATCGGAGCGGGAGTAAAGCTCGTGCTCCGGCCTGGTTCTGGCCTCGTCCTCAGGCCTGACGGTTATACCCCGGTAAAAATACCTCTCCGAGCCGCAGATGGATGCCTGGTGCGTTTTCACCAACACCTGGTTCGGCTTTAGCTCGGGGAGTTGCACCTTTTTGACCGCAACCTTGCCCACATCTTCCAGATAGACTACTCTTGTCTCCACGCGCAGATAAACCTCCAGCTATGTACTTTGTTTTTTGCGGCACACGCCAGACCTATAATATCATTTTTTGCCCCAGAGCGGCAACGCGTGCGGGGGTGATATTGCTGCCTTGACTTCCCCGTAGACAGGGCACTAAAATCGATTGGTCGTCAAGTCCAACGCAGAAGGAGGAACTATGGCAGGAGAAGTCAAGGTAGTCGGCTGGGAGGCGCTGAAAGCCTTTACCAGAGAGGTGTTTGAGCGGACGGGCATGCCTCCGGAGGGAGCGGAAGCGGAAGCCAGCGCCCTCATCTGGGCCAACCTGCGCGCCGTGGACTCGCACGGTGTGCTGCGCATCCCCTGGTACATCGACAATATCGATAAAGGGGTGATGAACCCCAGGCCAAACATTCAGGTGGTCAAGGAGACGCCGGCCACGCTGCTGGTGGAAGCGGACCGCGCCCTGGGTCCGGTGGTCACCATCCAGGTGGTGAATATGGCGATGGAGAAGGCGAAGAAGGCGGGCATTTGCTGGTCTATAATCCGCAACCTCACCCACCAGGGCGCGCTGGGGTTCTACTCCCAGATGATGGCGGAGGAGGATATGGCGGGGCTTGTCTTTGTGTGCAATCCACCCAATATGGCGCCCTTCGGCGCGAAGGCCCCCGGCGTGCACAACAGCCCCATTGCCATCTCCGTGCCGGCGAGTCGGCACCGTCCGCTCAATCTGGATATGGCCACCAGCGTGGTGGCGGGGGGCAAGCTGTGGCTGGCCGTGGACAAAGGGACTCCCATCCCCGAGGGCTGGGCGCTGGACAAGGAGGGCAGGCCCACCACCGACCCTAAGAACGTGGGCGCACTGCTGCCTTTCGGCGGGCCCAAGGGCTCGGGGATGGCGCTGATGTTCGAGTGCCTTTCCAGTGTGATGGCCGGCAATCCCGTGGTGGAGCCGGTGCTGCACGGGCGGGAGGTGGGACCATCAGCGGAAGGCAGGGAAAAGCAGGCCATCGGCGAGCGCCTGAGCTACGTTCCCAAGCACATTCAGAACAGCGTGGTTGCGGCCATAGACATCGCTACTTTCACCGATGTGACGGGCTACAAGGAGCACATCAGCAACCTCATTGATGGCATCAAGGCGCTGCCCAAGGCCGAAGGGTTTGAAGAGATATTCGTCCCCGGCGAACCCGAGGAGAGGACCTACCTGGAGCGGTCAAAGAAAGGCATCCCACTGCCGGAGGGCACGGTGCGCAATCTGCGCGCCATTTCCGAGAGGTTCAAGGTGGAGCTGCCGGCGGGCCTGTGACGGGCGGCTTTTGTGCTTGACAGTTATCAGGGTGGCGGGTCAGCTATGCTGGCCCGCTCTTCTTTTTCGTGCGTGGCTGGCGCGGTGGGGGTTGACAGGGGCGGGGATGTCAGGTACAATCAGAACTTGTTTTGCCGGTGCGCAAATACTACGAGGAGGTAGCGTTTTGAAGCATAAGTGGTGAAGCCGGTAGTGGCTACCGGACTTCAAAACTTAAGGAGGATTTGCATAATCGTGAAAGGAAAATTTCTACTAACTCTGCTGGTTGCGGTACTCGGATTGTCGCTGGTGCTGCCCGGCTGCGGGCCCCAGGAAGAAAAGAAGGTCATCTTCGCTACAGGTGCCTGGACCGGCGACTGGCTGACCATCTATCCCATCAAGATACTGCTGGAGGAGGAGTTTGACTACACCACGGAGATAGCGGACACCTCCGTCCCGGCGGCCTGGACGGCTATCGGCACGGGTTCCGCGGACCTTTGGACAAACTCCTGGCAGCCCAATCAGGAAGAACTCAAGAACAAGTATGCCGGCACCACAGATTCTCTGGGAGTAATATACGGCGATTGCATCAATGCCTGGCTGATACCCACATACACGTCTGAAGAGTACGGTATCACCAGTGTGGAAGACCTGAATGACCCGGAGATTGCCAGACTGTTCGACGTTGACAGTGATGGCAAGGGTGACCTATTGGGCTGTGATGCGGCCTGGAAGTGCGCCGAAATCAACGATGAAATGTTGGCCGGCTACGGACTGGACGGGCTCTACGAGCAGAAATACGGCGTCGAGTCGATGATGATGGCTGCAATCGAGGGGCGTATGAGGCAGCAGGAGCCGGTGCTTTTCTACCTGTACACGCCACATCCGTTCTTTGTCCGCTATCCCATCGGTGAAAGCGTCATCGTTCTGGAGGACCCGAAGGGTTTCTGGGGAGAGACGGTTGACGTCTACAAGTTCGGCAACTCGGAATGGGTAGAGGCCCATCCCCAGGCGGCGGAGCTGGTGCGCCAGGTGGAGATGGAGCCTGCGGACATCGGCTGGTCAATGGGCGAGATCGAAACGCGCGGTGATGATGCGGAGACACTCGAGGCCATCGCCCGCGAGTGGATGGCGCAGCACCAGAGCGAAATCGATGCCTGGGTAGCCGCGGCAAAAGCGAAATAGACCCGACTTAATACCGGCGGAAGAGGCCCCGAAT
>CAZZAU010000186.1:0-3601 GCA_964652725.1 uncultured Dehalococcoidaceae bacterium
GTTTCCAGGCGGAAGGAGCGGCCCCCATAGTGCGCGGGCACCCCGTGGAGAAGCCGGAGACCGTGGCCACTGCCATACGCATCGGCAATCCGGCCAGCTGGCGGAGCGCAGCGGCCGCCCGCGACGAGTCCGGCGGGACGATTGACGCCGTCTCCGACGCCGAAATCCTCTCCGCCCAGAAAACGCTGGCCGTCAGGGGCGGGGTGTTCGGCGAGCCGGCTTCAGCCGCTTCTCTGGCAGGCCTGCTCAAGCTTTCCCGCCAGGGTACGGACTTCTCGGACAAGCGGGTGGTGTGCGTGATAACCGGGACCGGGCTGAAGGACACGGATACCGCACTGAAGGACGCGCCGCCCTTCATCCACCTCCCCGCCGACCTTCCGGCGGTGGAGAAAGCCCTTGGTTGGAGCTGACTTCCGGGGGAAGACTAACTATGTTAGACAAAGAGAGAATCAAGAGGGCCATCGCGGAAATCATCGAGGCCATCGGGGAGGACCCGGCAAGGGAGGGGCTGGCGGACACGCCGGAGCGCGTAGCCCAGATGTACGCCGAGCTGTTCGCCGGACTGCGGCAGGACCCCAGAGAAGAACTCAAGGTCGGCTTTGAGGCGGGGCACCGGGAAATGGTGGTGCTGCGCGATATCCCCTTCCACTCGATGTGCGAGCACCATCTCCTGCCCTTCTACGGGGTGGTGCACGTGGGCTACATTCCCAATAACGAGGGGCGCATCGTGGGCATCAGCAAGCTGGCACGGGTGGTGGAGGTCATCGCCAAGCGCCCCCAGCTCCAGGAGCGGATGACCACGGAGATCGCCGAGGTCATTATGGATGCGCTTCATCCGGACGGGGTGGCGGTGGTAATCCAGGCGGAGCACCTGTGCATGATTATGCGGGGCATAAAAAAGCCCGGGGCCAACGTTATCACCTCTGCCATCAGGGGCATCTTCAGCCGCAAAGCAGCCAGCCGGGCGGAGTTCTTCTCCATAGTCCAGGGCAGGTAGGCAGACCGGGTCTAGATATCCAGGTTTTTGACGCTCTTGGCGTGTGCCTGGATGAAGGCCTTTCGCGGCGGGACCTCCCCACCCATCAGCACGTGGAAGATGTGGTCTGCTCTGGCGCCGTCTTCCACCCCCACCCCGAGCAGGGTGCGCGTATCCGGGTTCATGGTGGTCTCCCAGAGCTGCTCCGGCGTCATCTCGCCCAGGCCCTTGTAGCGCTGCACCTCCACCTTTCTCGCTTTTAGCTGGGACATCAACTCCTCTTTCTGGAACTCGGTGTAGACCCAGTGGTGGTTGCCGGCCGCCTTGATGCGGTACAGGGGCGGCTGGGCGATGTACAGGTACCCGTTGCTGATGAGGCCGGGCATATGGCGGAAGAAGAAGGTGAGCAGCAGAGTGCGGATATGAGAGCCATCGATGTCGGCGTCCGTCATCAGGATGACCCGGTGGTAGCGTAGCTTCGCAGCATCGAAATCATCATCGATGCCGGTGCCCAGCGCGGTGATAATGATTCTGATTTCTTCGTTGGACAGCATCCTGTCCAGGGGCGCCTTCTCCACGTTGAGTATCTTGCCCCGCAGGGGCAGTATGGCCTGGAAGCGGCGGTTGCGTCCCTGCTTGGCGGAGCCGCCGGCGGAGTCTCCCTCCACCAGGTAAAGCTCGGAGTGCGCCGGGTCCTTCTCGGAGCAATCGGCCAGCTTGCCGGGCAGGGTGCCGGTGTCCAGGCTGTTCTTGCGTATGATAAGGTCGCGCGCCTTGCGGGCGGCCTCCCTGGCCTTGGCCACGGTGACGCACTTATCTATGATTCGTTTGGCTTCATCGGGGTGCTCTTCCAGATAGACGGACAGGCCCTCCGCCACCACGCTCTCCACCTGGCTCTTGACCTCGATGTTGCCCAGCTTGGCCTTGGTCTGCCCCTCGAACTGGGGCTCGTGGAGCTTGACGCTGATGATGGCGGTAAGCCCCTCGCGCACATCCTCCCCGGTCAGGTTGGGCTCCTCCTCTTTGAGCAGCTTGTTTTTGTGGGCATAATCATTGAGCACCCGGGTCAGCGCCGAGCGGAAGCCGGTCAGATGGGTGCCACCGTCAATGGTGTTGACGCAGTTGGCGAAGCTGAAGACAGACTCGGTATAGCCGTCGTTGTACTGGAGAGCCACTTCCGCGATGGTGCCGTTGACCTCTTTGGCGATGTAGATGGGACGGGGATGACGCATCGTCCTGCCCCGGTTCAAATGCCGGACGAAGCTGGTGATGCCGCCGTCGAAGTAGAAAGTAAGCTCACGGTCTCTCCTCTCGTCGCGCAGGGTGATTTCCACCCCCTTGTTGAGATAGGCCATTTCCCGGATGCGCTCGCTGAGAAGCTCGAAGTCATATCTCGGCTTGCCGAAGATTTCCTCATCGGCGTAGAAGGTGATGACGGTGCCGGTATCGGTGGTCCCGCCCACCTCCTGCACCGGGGTCAGAGGTATCCCCTGCCTGTATTCCTGCTGTTAGACCTTGCCCCCGCGCCGGACCTGGCAGCAGACATAGGAGGAAAGCGCGTTGACCACGGAAGCGCCCACCCCGTGCAGGCCCCCGGAGACCTGATAGGTGCGCCCGCCGAACTTGGCCCCGGCGTGGAGCACCGTCATTACCGTCTCCATAGCAGAGACACCGGTGGCAGGATGCACCTCCACCGGAATACCCCGCCCATTGTCCGCCACGGTGACGCCGCCGTCATCCTTGAGCGTGACCACGATTCTGGTACAGCAGCCCACCATAGCCTCATCGAGGCTGTTATAGGTTATCTCGTAGAGGAGGTGGTGCAGTCCCCGCTGGTCCGTGCTGCCGATATACATTCCCGGGCGGCGGCGCACCGCCTCCCGCCCGCCCAGTACCTGGATGTCCTGGGCGGTATAGTTATTATTACTGTCCTGGTTGTCTTCCGCCGCTACGGGCGCGGTTCTTTCCTGCGTCATCAGCGTTTACCTTCGTAAGGGAGAAATAAGTATGGCTGCAAAAGAAAAAGGCAAACCCTTGCTTTTTTCGGAGTCTGCCCTTGACTGAATCTAACTTTTCGCATCGAGATACTATATTATAGCACAGTTTTAGCTTTGAAGTAAAGGTGGCAGAGGGCTGATTGTGCTATAATGAAAGGCAAACGCGGTTCAATAAACCCGGGGGTGGTATTATGGCTATGCTGTTTATGCTCACACCTTTCATAGGCCTTTTCCTGCTCATCATCGGTTCGGCGGGGCTCTTTATCACCAATACCAGCCTGGCATTCGGTGAGACCCTCTGGATTTTCGGCAACCTCGTTTACGGCACCTTCGCCCTCATCGGGCTGGTGATTGTCATCTGCATCACCGCTACCGGCCCGGAGCTGGACTGATTTCCGGCGCCACCAAAAGCTGCCGCCGCCCCGGCCATCGGGAGTAAACGCAACACGAACGGCGAACAGGGTAACGGACCCGGCTGTTGAAATAGCCGCTCCCGGTATGCTATAGTATCTGAGAATATCACTCTCCTTTAATCCAGTCCCGCGAGGCTGGCAAGGGAAACAAGGCAAGCCACTATCAGACCTCTTGTCAGCCCCGGCAAGAGGTTTATTTATGGACAAAAAGACCA
>CAZZAU010000187.1:0-3590 GCA_964652725.1 uncultured Dehalococcoidaceae bacterium
GCGATGCCGGCCATGGTAGGCTCAAACATTACCGGGAAAACGTTGTTGGTGCCGGTGGAGAGCGGGACCAGGGGCACCCGCCGGCTTTTCCTGGCCACGTCCCGGTTGGTGCCGTCCCCGCCCAGGGTAACGATGCAGCCCACGTCCAGCCCGGCCAGAAGGTCTGCGGCCCGGGAGGAGTCCTCGCTGGTGTAGCTCATCGGCATGTCCAGTATGGAGACCTTTGTTTTCAGCTTCCGGCTGCCGAGGCCGTCCACTGCCCTTTCCCCCAGGCCGTAATAATCGGGCATGATGAGGACTTCGTCCACGCCGGTGGCGTCTATGCCCATGATAATCCGCCGCACCTGGTTGGTCTTCTCATTGTTGTCCATTATGCTGGCATAGGCCACCAGCCGGCGGATGTCTTTGCCCGAGGCGGGATTGGCGATAATGCCTACTTTGCTCACAGACGTAGGTTTCTTCTCCCTGACTATTTGTCCAGCAGGTGGCAGTTGACGCAGGTGGGCATAGGCTCACCCTTGAGGAAAGCCACTACGTTCTCGGCGGCCAGCAGGTCCATCTCCAGCCGGGCCCTTTTGCTGCCGCCCGCGATGTGCGGCGAGATGATGAGGTTGTCCAGCGTTAGCAGGGGGTCGTCCGGCGCGATGGGCTCCACCTCGGTGACGTCGATGGCGGCCGCCTGTATCTGTTTCTTCTTCAGGGCTTCGTATAGAGCTTTCG
This sequence comes from uncultured Dehalococcoidaceae bacterium, assembly GCA_964652725.1. Lineage (GTDB taxonomy): Bacteria > Chloroflexota > Dehalococcoidia > Dehalococcoidales > RBG-16-60-22 > CAZZAU01. The sequence continues at coordinate 721 of CAZZAU010000187.1, forward strand.
GGTCTACGGTGCCGCCCCGGGAGGTATTTACCAGTATGGCCGTCGGCTTCATCGCGGCCAGCTCCGCGGCGCTAATGATGTGCCTAGTTTCCTTGTTCAGAGGCACGTGCACGCTGACGAAGTCGGCCATACCCAGCATCTTGTGTAGGTCAGGGACGTACTCAGCGCCGGTGTCCTTCTCATACTGGCTGCGCGCGATGTCATAGTACACCACCCTCATATCGAAGCCGCGCGCCCGCCGGGCCACCTGGGAGCCTATGCGTCCCAGCCCCACTATGCCCAGCGTGCCGTGGTGGACGTCATCGCCCAGGTAGGGGACAGCCATAGGGTCCCATATCCGCCATTCGCCGCGGCGGGTGGCGTTGACGGCCTGTACCATCTGCCGGGCCGCGGCTATCAGCAGGCCGAAGGCAAAATCGGCGGTAGCCTCGATGACGCCGCGGGGGGAATTGGCCACCCGGACGCCTCTCCGGGCGCACTCCTCCACGTCCACGTTGTCGAAGCCGGCGGCGCGGTGGGCGATGACTTTGACTCCGGGGGCGGCGTCAAGAAACTCTGCATCCACTCTGTCCAGCCAGAGGATGAGGGCGTCCTTGTCGGCGATGCGGCGGAGTATCTCTTCCCGGCTGGCGGCCTCCTCCTGTTGCCAGGCATCCACCTCGGCGTGCGGCTTTAGCAGGTCGATGGCTTCCTTGCTTATCCTGCGGCTGATGAAAACTTTGGGCATTAATACCTCCTTCTATCCCGTGGGATACTAGCGGCCGGTAAAATAAGGGTTCTTTCCGGTTACCGAAAGCGGAATGCCGATGACCAGGTTGGCGTCCATAAGCTTCATCATCCTGGCGGCAGCCCCGATGGAGTACATAAGGCGGTTGTCTATGCCGAAATCGCTGGCGGCCTTCACCGCCACCCCCAGGGCTATGCCCAGGTCAATGCTCTGCATATGGCACATCGGGCCGGTGGCCGTGCCGCGGTCTTTCTTTTTGGCCTTGACCATGCCGGCGCAGTCCAGCCCGCAGGCGCCGCAGTCCAGGGGCGATTCCACCCTCTTGGGCTCGCCGGTTACACCAAGCAGCAACACCGCCGCCGATTTCCTGACGTCGTCCGCGTTGCGGCGGAAGAAGGCCAGGCGCTGTGGGTCCCCGGTGGCGTAGTCTTCCATGGCCCGGGCCAGCTTTTCCAGCTCGTCCGCGCCGTGCAGGATGAGCGTTTGCAGAGAGTCCAGCCCCCTGGTCTTGGGGGACGTCCGGGCGGTGACGGCCATCATCCTGGCGGCAGCCAGTACGCCTTCCATCTCCGTTTCCGCTGAGCTAATTCGTACCATCTTAATCCGTAACCTCCGGTTCGAATTTATCCAAATCCGAGAGATTGCTTAATAATCCCTCACACTTCTCGCACCCCTCTCCCTTTGCCAGAGGGGGGGATAATTTCGGAGAGGGGGCTTCGCCCCTCCAGAACTACTGGTTTCCGGCTCCGCCTCTTCCATTTTTGTTTCCAGGGCGCTTCTCAGGGCCGGTCTTAACCGCCTGCTTCCCGCCGGAGAACTGCCGCCAAAGCGCTACCGGGCGGAGCCTTACTCATTCCAGCCGGCCATATCCGCGATTGCCTGGCAGAGCACGTCAACGGCGCGCTCCGCGTTCATCATATCGGCCACTTCCACCGGCGAGTGGGCGTACCTCCGGGCAGTTACGAACATAAAGGTGGAGTCCATCTCCGGATTGACCTCATAGGCGATGTTATGGTCGGAGAAAATGCCCGTGCTGACGTCCACGTGGAAGGTGATGCCCAGCTTGCCGGCAGCATCGATGAGCACCTTGTTCAGGCGCGGACTGGCGAAGTTGACCGTTGCCGGGTAGGGGGTGCTGGGTTGGGCGAAGGCGAGACGGCGTACTCCCAGTCCGGTCTGCATGGGCACGAAGCGTTGCAGGTCCGCTACCGCGTCTGCGGCGAAGCCGGTGTCCAGGGCGATGAACCAGTCCGGACTGACCTGGCGCAGGAAGTGCCTGACGCCGAAGCAGCCGATTTCCTCCTGCACTGCTCCTACCAGGTAGATATCGTGGCGGGGCTGTTTGGGCAAGCGCCGGGCCAGCTCCACCAGCACGGCGCAGCCTACCCGGTCGTCGATGGAGGGGCTGGCCAGTATGGTGTGGTCATCGTCCAGCCAGCGCGGCGGGTAGTCATACACAATAGGGTCGCCCACGGAGACATACTTCTGGCGCCCGCCCACGTCTATCCACAGCGAGCCAAGGTCGCGGCGGCCCACGGTGCTGGTGGCGCAGACCACGCCGGGGACGTCCCGCTCCGCTCCCAGGATTTGCACCGGCGTGCCGGGAAGATTGGCGAAGTCTATCCAGCCCAGCTTATCGAACCAGACGAACTCGTCCACTTTCATTACCACCATGCTCACCTGGTCAGTGTGGGCCACCAGCGCCAGGGAGCGCTTGCCCTCCGTCCCTTTCTTCCTGGCGACCAGATTACCTATCTTGTCGACGGAAAGCTCGTCCACGTGCGGCTGCAACAGCTCCCGCAGGCGGGCGGTCACCCGTCCTTCGAAGCCGGTGGGCCCCGGAATCTGCACCAGTTCGTAGACCAACCTGCCAATCATAATACAAAAAAGACCAGGCCGAGAGGGACTACCAAACAAAAATCATAGCACTGGTCGTTCAGGCGTGTCAAACCGCACGCCACGAGATGACTGGCAAGTGACGGAACTACCATGGAAGGGAAGCGCTTCTCCTTTTTGAACCCCGTTTGTCAACCACCCGACCCCCGGGCAGGTTTATGCCTGTTTCTCTTTGTGCTATACTGAGGCTGTGCCAGCGTAGCTCAGTGGTAGAGCAGCGGTTTCGTAAACCGCCGGTCGATGGTTC
>CAZZAU010000188.1:0-3487 GCA_964652725.1 uncultured Dehalococcoidaceae bacterium
GAACGTAAATTCACAGCTGAGGACAATATCTACAAGATGAAAACGCCTAAAAACGTTATAGCCTCCGCATTAAGCGCGTTCTACGGTGGTCAGTCATTAGATAGTATCCAGAGGCATATTAACCAGCAATACGAGACCTATTTTTCCGAAGCAGGTATCTACAACTGGATTGAACGTTTCACCCGTGAAGCAATAGCGCAAGCTCGTGATTATCACCCAGTCGGGATTGGTGATGAGTGGGTAGCCGATGAATCCATGATAGACGTAGGCGGGCGCAAGGTCTGGTTCTGGGATATCATAGATGCCAAGACTCGCTACTTGCTAGCTTCACATATATCAGAGACACGCACGACTAGGGATGCTCGGATACTGGTTGAGGAAGCCGCCGAACGTGCAGGCAAAATACCAAAAATCATCCATACGGATTATCTCAGAGCCTACCTAGACGGCATAGAATTAGCCTTCGGTGCTGGTACAGAACACAGACAGGGAAAGCCGTTTCAGATAGGCAACAAAAATAACTTGATTGAGCGTTTTCACGGTACGCTCAAAGGGCGAATAAGCGTATTCAAGGGATTCAAAGACTCGCAGACCGCCCAGCTTCTAACTGACGGCTGGCTTATCCATTACAACTTTTTCAAAGAACATGAGTCACTAGGAAATATACCCCCGGCGATTAAGTTAGGAGAAGTACCGTTCAGGGATTGGGATGACGTGCTGGATAATGAGCAGATAATGACTGTAGTATCACCTGAAAAAGTACGTGAGCTAAGGCGTGTTACGAAGGTACGTAGAGCATCAAAAGTGACGCACAGGGTTAGCAGAAAAACACCTAGAGTATTAACTGCTGTAAGGGGTATTCGGAAGTGAAATCAACCACGATTGGACTGTACCGGCTTCAACTGCCAGCCACAGCCGGATTTGTTTATTTATACTGCTCGCTTTTGCCCTTTCCGCAGGCTGAAGGCAAGCCAGCCGGCTATAACCAGGAGCAGCAGATTTCTGAGCGCCAGGACAAAAACTGGCGCGGGCTCCTGCATGAGGAAGGCACGGTAATTCAGCGGATAGACGAAGACGGTCAGCAGGGAGATGACAATGTACAGCGCAGGCAAGCCGCAGCGGGAGCGGGAGGTGGCGAGGGGGAGCAGTGGATACAGCCAGATGAGGTATTGCGGAGAAAGGACTTTGCTTGCTATCAGCACCACGGCGATCACAAGCAGAAAATAGGTGGCGTAGTGCTGCGGCGAAATGTCTTCTCCGCCGTTGCGCCGCATATTCCTGTAGATGAGCAGGCAGGCTGCGGCCAGCATGCCCAGAATGACGAAGCTCGATATTCCGGCGAGCTGTTCGGCAATGCCGCCTGTCAGGTTCCATGAACCGAACTGGATTATCACGGAAACGGGATGCTCCACGAGCTGGTTCGCCACAAGCAGAAAGGAAGCATAGACGGACTCTACGTGCAGGCCGCGGGCATAGTGGTAGCTCAGAAACCGGGCAAACCCTTCCGGGCTTATGAGGACGAAGGGCAGCAAGATGGACGACAGCACCAGGACGAAGCTTATCATACCCTGAGCGAGCCAGGCATACTGCCGCCGCCGCCAGTGGTGGATGATTAAGACAGGCGCGAGCAAGGCAGGGAAGAGCTTGGTGGCGGTGCCGAGGGCGAGCAACGCCCAGGACGTTTTCACCTTCCTGCGGCAGAAAGCGTAAAGCGCGGCCAGAGCAAGCACCGCGGGTATCAGGTCGAAACGGAAGACCAGCAGCGGACCGATGGCCAGTAGCATTCCTGTCAGGAAGACCAGTGTCCGTCAGGAAGAGATTCCCGCCTGGCGCGAGAGGTGGCCCAGCAATACAAGCGTCAACAAATCGAAAAGGAACAGCTCCGCCGTAAAGGCCCAGGAATAGGTTTGGACGGTACCGGCGCACAGCCGGGGCAGGAGAAAGAACAGCATGGAAAGCGGGGGATACTCGAAATTGAAGTCCCGGTAGGGCAGCTCCCCTGAAAACACCCGCGAGCTGTACAGGAAATACAAGGGGCTTTCAGAAGGACGAAAGTCGCTGAACTCCAGACGGGAGAGCGCCAGGAGCAGCAGGCAGTGCAGCAAAGCAAAAGCTGCTACCTGGTACTTCAGGGGTGTCCGGCGGATGACGGCAGAAAAAGAAGGCATACCATCGCTATTTTAGACCAGGCGGGTATTCCGGGCAAATTGAGGCGGGAAGCCGGGAGTCAGGGCACGGCAATGGTCAGTCTGGCGGGCAGGACGGTGAACCGCGCCGGAAGCTGCCCCAGCAGCTCACCGTCTGCCTGAAAATACACGTGTTCATCGGAGTGTATTTCTATTTCCTTAACCTTTTTCAGCGTCAATTTGGGATGGGTCAGGTGGGTGCCCTTGTAGATGCGGGGCAGTGACCGGAGCAGGTCCAGCTTGCTGATATCGCCGATAATCACCGCGTCCAGAAGGCCGTCGTTCAGGTCCGCGCCGGGGGCAGCCAGCATGCCTCCGCCGCCGTATTTGCCGTTATGGAGCAGGATGGCGCACACCTTCTGCTCCTGCTTCTCGCCGTCCAGGTGTAGGGTCACCCGGCGGTTGCGGAAGGACAGCACCGTGGACAGCAACCCGGAAAGATATGAAGCCTTCGCCTTCAGCCTTTTGAGCCTGGCGGTGGTGGCCCTGACCACCTCGGCGTCAAAGCCCAGGCCGGCGAAATTGACGAAGAGCCGCCGCGCCGTTTCCCCACCGTTGCGGTACTCGATCATGCCCACATCGACGTTTAGCTTGCCGGAACCGGTCAGACTGTCGCAGGCATCCAGGTAAGTCCGGGGGAGTCCCAGCGTACGGATGTAATCGCACCCGGTGCCAGTGCAGACAATGCCCAGCCGGGGGCCGTCAATGCCGCGGGCATCATACATCCCGTTTACCACCTCGTTGATAGTGCCGTCGCCGCCCACGGATACCACGAGCTCGTAGCCCCGCCGCACCGCCGCCCCGGCCAGCTCTCTGGCGTGGCCGGGGGCTTCGGTAAAATCGGAATCAAACCGAAGGTCGCTTTGCCGGAGCCTCTCCCTGATACGGGGCCATCTGCGGGCCGTTTTGCCCGCTCCAGCAGCGGGATTGACAATCACTCTCGCGTACGGCATAGTCTGGTTCCCCTGGCGGCCACTATCATTTTGACCAGTATATCATATCTGCGCGACTATAGCGCATAGTTTACATAAGTATAATTGACAGAGGCGCTCAATGTTGCTATCATTCTAGTGGTGCGGCAGACGGTTGCCGCTTGCCAGCTACATTTTCCAGAAAGGACATCGCATGCAACCGGTCAAAATTATCCCCTGTCTTGACATCAAGGAAGGTCGGGTGGTGAAAGGGGTAAACTTCGTCAGTCTCAGAGACGCCCGCGACCCGGAGGAAGCGGCGGAGGCCTATTGCCGGGAGGGGGCCGATGAGCTGGTCTTCCTGGACATCATGGCCACCGTGGAGAGCCG
>CAZZAU010000189.1:0-3479 GCA_964652725.1 uncultured Dehalococcoidaceae bacterium
CGGCGCGGCAGGCGGGGCACTTCCCGCAGGGGACCAGTGGCCTCACCACCACCTTGTCGCCTTCCCTTAAACCCGTCACTCCCGGGCCTGCTTCGGCCACGGTGCCGGACATCTCGTGGCCGATGACCTGGGGCGGCCTGACCCGTTGCGCCATGTGGCCGAGATAGATATGATAGTCCGTTCCGCAGGCGCCGCTGTAGGCCACGTCCAGCCGTACCTCTCCCGGCCCTGGCGGCAGCGGTTCGGCTTCACCCGTCTCGAAGGTCTTGTCTCCCCGGTAAAAGACTGCTTTCATCGCTCTGCACCGACATCTTGCAGCAGTATAGCACATCGGCGGGTGGGGAAGACAGGGTGGGGAACTCATGACCTGCCTCCCCTTTACCTGCGGCGGTGGAAGCGTGTAAAATGATAGCGTCTTGGAAAGCAATGCTTGCTCAAGGAGGTAAGGATGAGCGATTCCAACAAAAATCCCCTCAAGGTCACTGATGTCACTCTCCGCGACGGCCACCAGTCAAACCTGGCCACCCGCATGCGCACCGAAGATATGTTGCCTATCGCTGAGGATATGGACAGGGCCGGGTTCTACTCCCTGGAGGTCTGGGGTGGGGCCACCTTTGACGTTGCCTGCCGCTTCCTCAATGAAGACCCCTGGGACCGGCCGCGCGCGCTGAAAAAGCTGATACGGAAAACACCTCTGCAAATGCTGCTGCGGGGGCAGAACCTGGTAGGCTATCGCAACTACGCCGACGATGTGGTGATGGCCTTCGTGCGCTACGCTGCGGAGAGCGGCATCGATATCTTCCGCATCTTTGATGCCCTGAACGATGAGCGCAATCTGGAGACCTCGCTCAGAGCTGTCAAAGAATGCGGCAAGCATGCCCAGCTATCTATCTGCTACTCGCTTACCGAGCCCAAAATGGGCGGGCCGGTGTTCAACTTGGACTACTATCTGGACAAAGCTAAGACGCTGGAGAAGATGGGGGCGGACAGCATCTGCGTCAAGGATATGGCGGGGCTAATTGCCCCGGATGACGCCTATACCCTGATTAGCGCGCTTAAAAAAACGGTGAAAGTGCCCATCCAGCTGCACACCCATTTCACCAGCGGTATGGGTGCGATGTCCTATCTCAAGGCGGCGGAGGCGGGGGTTGATGTCGTCGATACCGCCCTGGCCCCGTTCGCCCTGCGCTCCTCCGAGCCGGCGGTGGAACCGCTGGTGGCTGCCTTCCGCGGCACTCCCCGCGACCTCGGTCTGGACCTCGCCCATCTGCTCAAGCTGGGTGATTACCTGGAAACCATCGCCCCCAAGTACCGTGATTTCCTGAACCGCACCCGGATGTCCGTCATAGATACCAACGTGCTGGTGCACCAGACGCCGGGAGGAATGATTTCCAACCTGGTCTCCCAGCTCCGCCAGTCCAATGCCCTTGACCGCCTCCAGGAGGTGTACGAAGAGGTGCCGCGGGTACGCAAGGAGCTGGGCTATCCGCCGCTGGTGACTCCCACCAGCCAGATAGTGGGCGTGCAGGCGGTGCAGAACGTGCTCGCCGGGCGGTACAAGCTGGTCTCCACCCAGGTCATGGACTACTGCTACGGGCTGTACGGTAGGCCGCCCGCGCCCATCGACCCCGAGGTGCAGAAGCTGGTGCTCCGTTTCTACAAGAAGGGCCAGACGCCCATCACCGGACGCCCCGCCGACCTGCTGGAGCCGGAGCTGGACCAGGCGCGCGAGCTGGTGAAAGACCTATCTCAGGACATTGGCGATGTGCTCATCGCCGCGTTATACCCCCTCACCGGGGTGCGTTTTCTCAAGTGGAAATATGGCCTGGAAACGCCGCCCGCCGAGGTCAGGCCCAGGACGCTGGACGACGTGAAGCATGAGGACGAGCGCATCGCCAGGGCCATGGCTGAGCAGCTGGCAGAGAAGTAGAGACCGGAACCTCCGGTATCATCTCGCAAAAGGGATGGCTATTGCCACTTTCCGGCCAAGGGGGGACAATAGGGGTTCGTTTTTACGCCAGCAGACGTGAAGTGACTTTATGATACTCGTTCCGGCACGGCGTGCCCTCGGTGAAGTAGAATGCCCCCGCCGTGAGGTCCATTATCACCGATGACAGGGTGGCCAGGTGCTTCGGCTCCGGGTCCCTGGTATCGATATGACGGCATATTGAGTTGGGCTGGCTGAAGTGGTCCCGGAAGGTACGCTGGAAGCTGGCCACGTCTATTTGTCCCCTGTCCTGTTCCAGTAGCCGGCGCGCCCGGTGGGCGCGGTACAGAGTATCCGGCGCCTCCGTCTTGAAGATATCCACCATGTCGGCGCGGTTGCTCAGGGCGATGAAGTGGTTGCTGTGGGTGAGAATGTCCTCCTGCGGGTGCAGGAAACCCACGTCGGCGGGGCTGGCCTCCAGGTCTATGGCCTCGCCGTCCCGGTGGGCGATGAGGAAGTTGAAGGAAACGCCCACCCTGGCCCGCACCACCGCTTTTATGGCCTCGCTCAGGCTGTCCGCGTTGAGCACCGCCCGCCCCACCACTAGGAAGGGTACCGTCTCCTGAAAGCGGTCCCGGCTGGAGACGAGCGCGTTCAGGCACACGCCCAGTCCGGCCGAGTTCATACCCTTGTGTCCCAGCGTCCCCGCCTCCACGTGGGCGAGGTAGGCTGGCCCGTCCTGTTGCTCCGCCTCCAGGAGAACGCTCATCTCCTGGAACCTGGTCTTGTAGTCCCAGTTCTGCCCGATGAAAGCATGGCCGTTCCTGGTTGCCGGAGGCAGTGCCGCCGCGGAGGTGCAGCCGCCGCAGGATTGTGGCAGGGCGCTCTGGGCAAACACCATCTCGTACCTGGCGTTAAGGGCTATGACCTCCTCCAGAGAGAGGTCTGCTCCCCGGGCCAGCCCCTGCATCTCCTCAAGAATCCCGGCATCATATTCGCCGATGAGCGTGGCCAGCCCGGCGCATTGCGCCAGCACAGCGGGTCGTTCCGCTCCCCACAGCCTGCCCCACAGGTCGAAGTACAGCTCCACATTTTTCCGTACCAGCTCGTGGGCCTGGGTGCCGTACTGCTGCCCCCGCTCGAAGGGTTTGCCCTTGAGGGAAATCACCGGTGTTCTCGGCGCGGCCATCTGCCACCTCCTCCTGTCATAGCGATAAGTTCAGTCTACCGCCCGCCCGGTCTTTAGTCAAGCAGGCATCGAAAAATCGCACACCGTGGCCGAGGCAAGTCTGGCGATGTCCGCCGTCTTCAGCCGCACCAGACGTACTCCTGCTCCATGACCCGCGGGTCGATAAACACCGGAATCCTGCGCCGGTGGCCCACGGGCGGAATACCCCCGGTGGGATAGCCGGTGGCCGCCCGGGCGATTTCATCCGGGGCCAGCCTTACAGACTTCGAGCCGGAGCAGCGCTCCAGCTTGTGGCGGCTGACATCCACGTCCCCGGGCACCACCGCCAGCAGGGGGCTACCGTCGCCAACGATGAAGACCAGC
>CAZZAU010000190.1:0-3416 GCA_964652725.1 uncultured Dehalococcoidaceae bacterium
GTTATCCACTGCTTGGTGCCGTTGAGCACCCAGCCATCGGACGTCTTTTTCGCCACCGTCTCCATGCCGGAAGGGTCGGAGCCGCGGTTGGGCTCGGTCAGGCCAAAGCAGCCGATTTTCTCCCCGCGCGCTATCTGCGGCAGCCACTTCCGCTTCTGCTCCTCGGAGCCGTAGCGCCAGATGGCATAGCTCACCAGCCCAAACTGCACCGCGACGAAGCTGCGCAGAGCGCTATCAACCCGCTCCACCTCCTGGCAGACCAGCCCGAAGGTAACGTAGTTGGCCCCCGCCCCTCCATATTCCTCGGGAAGGCAGGTACCTATCATACCCAGCTCTCCCAGTCTGGGGGCAAGCACCTGCATCTCCAGCGGCTTCTCCTCGTGAAAGGAAACGGCCACCAGCGGCTCTATCTCCTTCTCCAGGAATTCCCTGACCAGGTTCCGGGTCATTTTCTCGTCCTCGGAAAGAAGCTCGTCTATCTGGTAGTAGTCCACTCCCTGGAATTTCATAGTAGATTCACCTCTTTATCCATCCCGCTTTTCCCCACCGGCCGAGAAACCTGTCTTTGACCTCGGTATTTATCAGCCACTGCGGCCACTCCCCATTGACCATGCGGGCGATTTCCTCGTAGGGACGCCTTCTGAGCCTGGAAAGCGCTTCCTCGGAGTAGTAAGCGGTGTGCGGGGTGATGATCAAATTTTCCAGCTTGAGCAGGGAGTGGTCCGGGCTTATCTTCTCCGCCTGGACCACATCTATGGCCGCCCCGGCGATTTCTTTGTTGAGAAGCGCCTGATACAGCGCCTCCTCGTCAACGAAGTCCCCCCGGGCGCAGTTGATAAAACAGGCGGTGGGCTTCATACGTTTAAACTGCTCCGTGCCGAACATATGGTGGGCTTCCGGAGTGAAGGCGGCGTGGACGGAGATAAAGTCGGCGTTATCAAGCAGCAAATCGAATGACACAGGTTCAACGTCAATATCCAGAAACGCCGCTTCAGGCAGGTAAGGGTCATATCCAACCACCCGTAACCCGAACCCTTTAGCCATCGGAACGAGTTTCTGCCCGATGCGTCCCAGCCCCACCAGCCCCACGGTCTGCCCACTAAGCGGGTGCATTGGGGGCAGTATCTTGAACCGTATTTCCCTTTTCTCATATGAGTCCCACTTACCTCCCCGCACCGCCCGGTCGAGGGGGAAGAGCTTTCGGGCGCAGGCCAAAATAAAGGCCATGGCATGCTCGGCCACTTCCTCTGAGCAGTAGCCGTCCGGGTAGCTGACACAGATACCGTGCTCCGTGGCCGCCTGAAGGTCTATGCTCTCATAGCCGGTGCCGATGTTGTAGACCATCTTGCAGGCCTTCAGGTTCTCTATCACCCGCCGGGCAAAGGGAATCTTGAAGGTGAGCACGAAATCGGCGTCGGCGGCGGCAGCAATGATATCGTCCCCGGTCTGGCAGGGGCGGGTGACGAACTCCACTCCCACTCTCCTATAGTCCTCTTCATCATGCGGGATGGTGGGGTTGGCCACCACCATCACTGCTCTGAATGCCAACTCACCCTCCTATTTCTTCCGCTTTCTTCAGCTGCGACCCTTCCCGCTCCATGCTGATGGCGCCCTTCGGGCAGAAGGCCACGCAGATAGCGCACCCCTTGCAGAAATCGAGGTCTATCTCGATGCGCCCGGTCTTCTCGTTTCTGGTAATGGCCAGGTCGGGGCACAGCAGCCGGCACATTTTGCATTTTGGGTTGCACTTAACATGCGTTACCATGGGGCGATGAGTCCTGCCTTCAACCGGCATCTATGTGCCTCCTCTCAGCTTCCAGCCGATTTCCAGCGCCTTCAGGTCAAGGGGCCTCAGTCTTTCTGGGACAGCGGTCGTCACCGCCGCTTCCAGCGCCTCCCGGGTCACCAGCCCGGTGCTGGCCACGGCAGCGCCCAGGATGACCATATTGGCGGCGATTTCGTTCTTGAGCTCCTCGATGGCGGTGGCAGTGGCGGGGACAGGGACATATGCCAGCCCCCGGGTCCTTTGCGGAGAGACAAAGCCGTCATCATAGACCACTATGCCCCCCTCGCGCTTCATCTGCCCGATGTAGCGGTCATAGGCAGTCTGGTACATTGCAATCATGATATCGGCCTCGATTACGTAGGGAAAGCGGATGGGCCGGTCCGAGATGACCACCTCTGACCGGCAGGCCCCACCCCTGGCCGCAGAGCCAAAGGAGTTGGTGCCGCTGACCCACCTGCCATCGCGGAAGGCCGCCTGCCCGAGTATGGTCCCGGCCAGCACTACGCCTTGCCCGCCGTACCCGCAGAGCACCACCTGTTGCAACCGCGCCACTATAGCTCTCCCGTCACTATCCTGTCCTTCAGTTCCTCAGGATTTAATCCTGCGGCCTGCTCCTCGGATATGCACCTGTCTGCGATGTTCCACAGCATATCGGACGGAGTGCCCATCCGGTTGCGCCTGCCGAACTGCACCGGGCAGGGAGTGATAGCCTCGATGAAGGTGAAACCCTCCGTCTGCAGCGCCTTCTTGATGCTCCGTATCATGGGGAGAGGCTGAGTCACCGCATACCGGGCCACATAGACCGCGCCCGCCGCCTTCACCAGCCGGCAGAGATCAAAGGGGCGGAAGGGGTTTCCCTGATGAGTGGTCATGGTAATGGCCCCTGGCGGGGTGGTAGAACAGACCTGGCCTCCGGTCATGCCGTAGTTCATATTGTTGGCGCAGATGACCGTCATATCCATATTGCGGCGCGCGCCGTGGATGAGGTGGTTGCCGCCGATATCGGAAAGGTCACCGTCGCCGCTGATGACCACAACTTTCAGCTTCGGGTTGTACATCTTTGCCCCGGTGGCAAAGGCAATGGTGCGGCCGTGCAGAGTGTGCAGGGTATCAGCATGAAAGTAAGGACTTGGTATCCAGGCGGCACAGCCGATGCCGGAGACGAACAGCATCTCGTCCATATTCAACTGCAGCTCATCGATGGCCCGCAGAATCAGGCCCATCAGAATGGCCTCCCCACATCCCGGGCAGAATGTGGTTACCCCGATGCCCGGCCTGAGGTATTTTTCCATCTCCCTGGCCATCAGGCAAGCCTCCCGAGCTGCTCCATAATGGTATGCGGATGGATGATTTCCCCGTTCACCTGATTATAAGGAATCACCTCAGCCGACGTATATTTCATAATCTCCCCCGCCACCTGCCCCATGTTCATCTCCGGCACCAGCACCCTCTTGACCTGTGTCCCTGCGTTCCTTATCACATCGACAGGAAAAGGCCATATGGTCTTGAGGCGCAGCAGCCCCACTCTCTTCCCCTCCTCCCGCAACCTCTCCACGGCGTAAAGGGCGCTGCGGGCGGTAAAACCGTAGCTGACCACCGCTACCTCTGCGTCATCAAGGTAGTAGCTTTC
>CAZZAU010000191.1:0-2453 GCA_964652725.1 uncultured Dehalococcoidaceae bacterium
AAAGACTTCACCGCCGTGAAGGAAAAGGCCGTCAGGGTAGGCGCGGTCAAAGCCACGGTGATAGACGCCAAAGAGACCTTCGTCAATGACTACATCTTTCCCGCCCTCAGGGCGGACGCCCTCTACGAGGGCCAGTACCCGCTGGCCACGGCGCTCTCCCGCCCCCTCATCGGCAAGCTGCTGGCGGACGTGGCCCGGCAGGAAGGGGCCACCGCCGTGGCCCACGGTTGCACCGGCAAGGGCAATGACCAGGTGCGCATCGAGGTCAGTGTGAACTCTCTGGCCCCGGACCTGAAGGTAATCGCCCCGGCGCGGGAGTGGGGTATGACCCGCGAGGAAACCATAAAATACGCCGAAAAACACGGCATTCCGGTGCCGGTAACAGTGTCCAGCCCTTACTCTATCGACGAGAACCTGTGGGGCAGGAGCATAGAATGCGGCGTGCTGGAGGACCCGTGGGCCGAGCCGCCGGAAGACGCTTTCGGCTGGACGGAGCCGCCGGACAGAGCTCCCGGCACCCCAGGCTATGTGGAAATAGGCTTCGAGCGGGGCGTTCCGGTGGGCCTGGATGGTGAGAAGATAGGCGGCGCTGCGCTGGTCCAGAAGCTGAATGAGCTGGCCGGGTGGCACGGGGTGGGGCGCATCGACCACGTGGAGAACCGGCTGGTGGGCATAAAATCGCGTGAAATCTACGAGGCGCCGGCGGCTATGGTGCTGCTCCAGGCGCACCAGGCGTTGCAGGCGCTGACTCTGTCCAGAGAACAACTGCGCTTCAAGCAGAAGGTAGCCCTTGAGTACGCGGACCTGGTCTATAACGGGCTGTGGTTCACCGCCCTGCACCGGGATCTGGCCGCCTGTGTACAGTCGTCGCAGCGCTGCGTGACCGGAACGGTTAAGGTGAAGCTGTTCCGGGGAAGCTCGATGGTGGTGGGGCGGAAATCTCCCTACTCCCTGTACAGCCACGGGCTGGCCACCTATGATAAAGGCGATGTCTTTGACCAGAGCGCCTCGGCCGGCTTCATTCAGATCTGGGGCCTGCCGGCGAAGACACAGGCCCGGGTACAGGGTACCGGCCTGGAAGAAGCGTGATATGAGCCATATCAGGGGCCGCTTCCAGAAGGCGGCCGATAGACTGGTTGCCGGGTTCACCTCCTCACTGCACTTTGACCGCCGCCTTTACCGCCAGGACATCGCGGGCAGCATCGCCCATGCCAGAATGCTGGGCAGGCAGGGCATCATCCCGGAAGCGGAGGCGCTGGTTCTCGTCCGGGGGCTGGAGGAAATAGGGCGGGAGATAGAACGCGGCGAGTTCGAGTTCAGGCCTGAGCTGGAGGACATCCATATGGCCATCGAATCCCGCCTGATAGAGAAGGTGGGCGAGGTAGGGGGCAAACTGCACACCGCCCGCTCGCGCAACGACCAGGTGGCGCTGGACCTGCGCCTGTATGCCATGGAAGCCATCCAGGGAACCATCGCCGGGATTAAAGAGCTGCAGCGGACGCTTGTGGGCCGGGCGGAAGCCGGTAAAAGCGCCGTGCTGCCGGGCTATACCCACCTCCAGCCCGCCCAGCCGGTGCTGCTGGCCCACCACCTTCTGGCCTATTTCGAGATGCTGCAGCGGGACGTGGAGCGCTTTCAGGACTGCCTGAAGCGAACGGATGTGCTGCCGCTGGGCAGCGGCGCTCTGGCCGGAGTAACCTATCCCGTCGACCGCGATTTTCTAGCCCGCGAGCTCGGCTTCAACCGTGTCAGCCGCAATAGCATGGACGCCGTCTCGGACCGGGATTTCGTCATCGAATACGAGGCCGCCGCCAGCCTGTGCATGATGCACCTCTCCCGGCTGGCGGAGGAAATGGTGCTGTGGTCCTCTGCGGAGTTCGGCTTTATCGAGCTTGATGACGCCTATGCCACCGGCAGCAGCATCATGCCGCAGAAGAAAAACCCGGACGTGGCGGAGCTGGTGCGGGGCAGGACAGGGCGCCTCTACGGTCACCTGATGGCCATGCTGACCACCATGAAAGCCCTTCCACTGACATACAACCGGGACCTTCAGGAAGACAAGGAGGGCTTCTTCGCTGCCGTGGACACATTGCTGGCCAGCCTGGAAGTGCTGTCCGGAATGGTGACGACGCTCAAGGTCAATACGGCGAGGATGAGGGAAGCAGCGGCGAGCGACTATACCCTGGCCACTGACCTGGCCGACTACCTGGTGCGGAAGGGGGAAGCGTTCCGTACCGCTTATCACGCCGTGGCGCGGCTTACCGGCTACGCGGTCGGCGAGGGCAAGTCCCTCCACCAGGTAACACTTCCGGAGTACAGGAAATTCTCGGCCCTGTTCGAAGAGGACGTGTACTCTCTTTCCGTGGAGATGTCCCTGGCGGCGCGGGATGTTCCGGGAGGCACGGCCCCCGGGCAGGTGGCAAAAGCGCTGGCTGCAGCCAGAAAATTAATCG
>CAZZAU010000191.1:2463-3355 GCA_964652725.1 uncultured Dehalococcoidaceae bacterium
CCGGAGTGGAAACCCTCTGGGATGGACTTCCGCTAGCGCAGGTGATGACCGGGCTACGCCAGCGCTTTGCCCGTCTTGTGCAGGGTGCGCAGACAGCGGGTACACAGGTTGAGCTTCTTCATCTGCCCCTGGACAAGGACGGTGGCGGGGTGAATATTGGGCACCAGTTCACGGTTGGTGCGCCGCTTGGAATGACTTACGTTATGGCCGAACTGGCGTGCCTTGCCGCATACTTCACACTTCATAATTCTGCTCCATTGACTGTTGACCGAAGTTAGGGTAATATAAACCCATCAAATAATAGCACACTCCAGGTGGCCCCAGCAAGGATGGCGACAGTGAAAGAGGTAAGGACAATTGGTGGTCGGGAGTTGCGGGAGATGTTCTCCGCAGCCACCACCTGGATGGAGAAGAGTTCCGCAGACATAGATGCCCTGAACGTGTTCCCGGTGCCGGACGGCGATACCGGCACCAATATGCTGCTCACCATGCGCTCCACCATTGAAGAGGCTTTTCGGGCACCGGACCACAGCGCGGCCGGGGTAGCCCATGCCATGGCCAGGGGAGCGCTGATGGGGGCGAGGGGGAACAGCGGTGTCATCCTTTCGCAGATACTGCGCGGCCTGGCAGAAAGCCTGGCGGGGAAGGACACTCTTGATGCCGCTGACCTGGTCAGGGCGCTGGAGCAGTCCTCGGTAACGGCTTATAAAGGGCTCAGCAACCCCGTGGAAGGCACCATGCTCACCGTCATCAAGGATGTGGCCACGGCTGTGAAGGAGAAAGCCGCTGAGGCTGACGGGGAAATTATCTCTATGATGGAGACGGCGGTGAATGCCGCCGCCGAGTCGGTAGCCAATACGCCCAAGCTGCTGGCGGCGCTGCGGGAGGCGTG
>CAZZAU010000192.1:0-3344 GCA_964652725.1 uncultured Dehalococcoidaceae bacterium
TGGTCAGCACATGAGTGTTGCCCCGGTTCCATCATTAATTACCGCCATGAAATATTTCCATCCTGAAATCTTATCATGAAATGAACCCACGGGCAAGCTCCGGTTGCACCCCAAGCTCATTGCTGCTAAAATTATCCTCGTGAGAAGCGCGAGCCAAATTCATATTTTGGTGCCCTCTGCGGCTATATGCCAGGGTGGAGGGCTTTTATTTTGACGGGGAGAAATAATGGCAATCAAGTATAATCCGCAGGACATAGAGAAGAAATGGCAGCTGAAGTGGGCTGAAGACCGGCTGTACGAGGTTACCGAAGATGATTCCCGCCCCAAGTGGTATGCCCTGACCATGTTCCCCTACACCTCCGGCGACCTGCACATCGGTCACTGGTATGCCATGGCGCCATCCGATGTCCACGCCCGTTTCAAGCGCATGCAGGGTCACAACGTGCTCCACCCGATGGGCTTTGACGCCTTCGGGCTGCCCGCGGAAAACGCCGCCATCAAGCGCGGTATCCACCCCTTCAACTGGACCATGCAGAACGTGGCCAATATGCGCCGCCAGCTCAAGTCCATCGGCGCCATCTATGACTGGAGCCGGGAGGTGGTTACCTGCCTGCCCGAGTATTACAAATGGACGGAATGGTTCTTCCTCAAGCTGTATGAACACGGCCTTGCCTACCGGGGCAAGGCACCGGTCAACTGGTGTCCCAACTGCCAGACGGTGCTGGCCAACGAGCAGGTGGTAAACGGCGGTCTTTGCGAGCGCTGCGGCGCCCAGGTCACCCGGCGCGACCTTGAGCAGTGGTTCTTCCGCATCACCAGCTACGCCGATGAGCTGCTGGACTTCAACGGCATAGACTGGCCGGAACGCATCAAGATTATGCAGCGGAACTGGATCGGCAAGAGCTACGGCACGGAAATCTCCTTCTCCCTGGAGCACCCGGGCACGAAGGAAAAGGAGATACGGGTGTTTACCACCCGTCCCGATACCACCTTCGGAGTCACCTTTATGGTGCTGGCCCCGGAGCATCCCCTGGTCCCGGTGCTCACCTCTCCGGAGAACAAGGCGGCAGTGGAGGCCTATGTGCAAAGGTCCCGCCGCCTGAGTGAAATCGAGCGCCTGTCCACCGAGAAGGAAAAGGACGGCGTATTCATCGGCGCCTACTGTACCAATCCCCTGAACGGCGAAAAGATACCCATCTGGGTCGCAGACTATGTGCTGCTGAGCTACGGCACGGGAGCGGTGATGGGCGTGCCCGCCCACGACGAGCGGGACTTCATCTTTGCCCACAAATACAATCTCCCCATACGGGTGGTGGTGGCACCCCCGGACTGGGACGGGAAAGAGCTTGCAGAGGCCTACATCGAACCCGGCGTGCTGGTAAACTCCGGCCGGTTCGACGGCCTGCCCAGCGAAGAGAGCATCGAGGCTATATCTGCCTATCTCGAAGAAAACGGCCGGGGCAAGCGCACGGTTACCTACCGGCTGCGCGACTGGCTCATCTCCCGCCAGCGCTACTGGGGCGCGCCCATACCGATGGTCTACTGCGGCAAGTGCGGCATCGTGCCGGTGCCGGAAGAAGCCCTCCCCGTGCTGCTTCCGGAGGACGCAGAGTTCCGCCCCACCGGCGAATCCCCCTTGAAATATCACGAGAAGTTCGTCAATACCACCTGCCCCCGCTGCGGAGGTCCGGGCAAGCGGGAGACGGACACCATGGACACGTTTATGTGCTCCTCCTGGTACTTCCTGCGCTATGCCAGCCCCCACGAGGACGCGGCCCCCTTCAACAAGGAAGAGCTGAGTTACTGGCTACCGGTCGACCTTTACACCGGCGGCGCCGAGCACGCCGTGATGCACCTGCTTTACTCCCGTTTCTTCATCAAAGCCATCCGGGACATGGGGCTGGTGGACTTCGACGAGCCCTTCACCCGCCTGTTCAACCAGGGGACCATCATTGCCGAAAAACACAAGATGAGCAAGTCCCGCGGCAACGTAATCACCCCAGACGAATACGTGACCGAGCTGGGCGCCGACACCGTCCGGGTCTACCTTATGTTCCTGGCCCCCTGGGAGCAGGGCGGCGAATGGAACGACAGCAGCATCAGCGGCGTCAGCCGCTGGCTGAACCGGATGTGGCAGCTGGCGCTGGACGGCTACCGCCAGAAAGGAAGCGCCAGCGAGCAGGCGGAAAGAGAGCTGCAGCGCACCATTCACCAGACGGTGCGCCGGGTCACCCAGGACATGGAGAAAATACGCTTCAACACCATGGTCGCGGCCCTGATGGAATACACCAATTACCTGGCCAGAGTCAGGGAAGCCGGCGACGTGGCCGCTTCTTCCTGGGAGCACGCCATCAACGTGCTGCTGCGGCTGCTGGCGCCATCCACTCCGCACCTCGCCGAGGAGCTTTGGGAGCGGCTGGGATACGATTACAGCATCCACAACCACCGCTGGCCGGAATGGGAGGACAAGCTGGCCAGAGAGGAAGAAATAACTCTGGTAGTCCAGGTCAACGGCAAGCTGCGCGACCGTATTCCCGTGCCCGTCTCCATCAGCGAATCTGAAGCCAGGCAACTGGCCCTGAACAGCCAGCGGGTAAAAGCCTTTCTCGATGACCACAAGGTGGAGAAGGTCATCTATGTCCCGGGCCGGCTGGTAAACGTGGTATTGAGGTAACCATAGCCAGAATGAATCCCATATCTATTGCCTTCATTGGCGGCGGAGCCATGGGGGAAGCAATGCTTGCCGCCGTTCTGCGACGGGGCCTGGCCCGTCCCCCGGACGTATGGGCCAGCGATGTCAAAGAAGAGCGCCGCCAGCACCTCCGGCAGAAGTACGGCATCCGCGTCACCGGGAACAACCGCGAGGCCGCGGCAAAGAGCCAGGTGGTTATACTGGCCGTCAAGCCGCAGAGCCTGCCCGAAGTGCTGCCCGGTCTCCGGGGATGTCTTGCCCCGGAGCAGCTCGCCCTGTCCATCATCGCCGGGGCCAGAATAGCCACCCTGGCCGAGGGGCTCGGTCACCGCTGCCTGGCCAGGGTGATGCCCAACACACCCGCCCAGGTGGGTGAAGGAATGAGCGTGTGGACGGCCACCGCGGAGGTAACCGCCGGGCAAAGACAACTGGCCGGCGCCATCCTGGCCAGCATGGGACGGGAAATCTACGTTGAGGAAGAGAAGTCCCTGGATATGGCTACCGCGGTCAGCGGCAGCGGCCCCGCCTACTTCTTTCTCTTCATCGAAGCGCTGGTGGACGCGGGAGAGGCCATCGGGCTTTCCCGCAAGCTTGCCGGGGAACTGGCCCTCCAGACCATGCTCGGTTCGAGCCGCCTGCTGCAGGAAACCGG
>CAZZAU010000193.1:0-3331 GCA_964652725.1 uncultured Dehalococcoidaceae bacterium
AGCCGCCGAATACCTGGACGCCCAGCGTGGCCGCCCGCATGGCCAGCTCGGCGGCGCATAGCTTGGCCATTGCCGCCTGGGTGCGGAAGGGCTGCCCGCTGTCCGCCAGCCAGGCCGCCTGGTAGGTCAGCAGCCGGGCCGACTCAAGGTCGGTATGGACATCGGCCAGTCGCCAGCCGATGGACTGGAAGCTGCCGATGGCGGCGCCGAACTGCCGCCGGTTCCTGGCATATTCCACCCCCCGTTCCAGTATGGCGCGGGCGATGCCCAGCGCCTGGGCGGCGATGCCTATGCGCCCGTAGTCTATGAGCTCCAGGAAGATACGCATCCCCTTCCCTTCTTCGCCCAGCCGGTTGGCCGCCGGTATCCGGCAGTCCTCAAATATCTGGTCGGCGTTGGTGGCGGCGCGCATGCCCAGCTTATCGTACTTCTTGCCCTTGCTGTAGCCCGGCGTGCCAGCTTCCACCAGAAACGCGGTCATCCCCCGCTCTCCCAGCTCCGGCACATTGGCAAAAACAAGAAGCACATCGCAAACGTCGCCGTTGGTGATGAATATCTTGGTACCGTTCAAAATATAGCCGTCCCCATCTTTCCTGGCCGTCATCTGCACCCGGCTGAGGTCGCTGCCCGCCTCCGCCTCGGTGACGGCCATGGCGCCCACCTTCTCCCCCCTCACCAGTGAAGGAAGAAACTTCCGCTTCTGCTCCTCGTCGCCGAAGCGGGCTATAGGCCCGGCGCAAAGGGACAGATGGGCGTCCAGAATGTCCGCCGTGGAGGCGCAGGCCAGGGCGAGCTCCTCCGCCGTGATGGCAATGGACATTTCCGCGCCGTCGCTGCCGCTACCCCCATACTCGGCGGGTATGCCCAGCCCGAACAGCCCCATCTCCGCCATCATCCTGAAATTCTGCCAGGCGAACTCCTGCTTCCGGTCCAGCTCGTCGGCCACCGGGGCCAGCTTCTCAGCGGCAAAGTCCCGCACCGCAGCCTGCAGCATCTTCTGCTCTTCACTGAGGGTAAAGTCCACGGTTCCCTCCTTTCCCCCATCCGGTGAAGCATTACCGCCCTGATTGTCAGCAATATGGTAATCCTTACCTTCTTCCGTTGTCAATAACGAGGGTGCCCGGCGCAGGGTGAGACGTTAACAAACAACCCCCATAACGGCCAAAAGGTGACAAAGGCCCCTGGTCTTTTTTAGAACGTTTGTGCTATTCTTCTGGCTGCAAAACAACCGGCGGAGTGACAGAATGAGACTACTGAGATTGGCCGTGGAGAAGCAGCGCTGGGACCTGGCGGCATACACCATCGTCCTGGCCGCTGCCCGCACCCTCTACGAAGGAGGAAAGCCCTATGCCAGCCAGCCCGAAAAGAAAAAAGCCCCCGGTGAGCCGCCGAAGCGCCAACTGCGGTCTCTACCAAAGAGCGCTGGACGAAGCGGAACGACTCGACTTTGAGCTCGCCGCGGACGTCAACGGCATCGATGATGAAATAGCCCTGCTCAGGGTCAAGATAAAGTCCATCCTGGACGATGACCCCCATAACGTGCGCCTCCTGGTGGAGGCCACCAACGCCCTGGAAAGGCTCATCCGCACCCGCTACCGCATCTCAAGAGAACAGAGAAAGGGACTGAAGGAGGCCATCACCAATGTCCTCAAGGAAGTTGCCGTCCCCCTCGGCATCGGCATCGCCGCCAACCTCAACAAGTAACGGGCCGGAGGGACTCGCCCTTTACCGGCTGCGCCCATACCAGCGGGACATCGCCGCCGCCATCCTGGACAGCGTCTTCGGCAAAAAGGGGCTGACCTTCTCCGTCGAAATCGCCCGCCAGGGCGGAAAAAACGAGCTTTCCGCACAGCTTGAGCTACTGCTGCTGACCTTCTACATGGCCGAAGCGAAGAACCTGGTAAAATGTTCCCCCACCTTCAAGCCGCAGACGGTCATCTCGATGGCTCGGCTGAAAGACCGCCTCAACGATGCCGGCTTCGAGGGCCTGTGGCGTCCGGAAATGGGCTATGTCATCCGGCTGGGCAACGCCCGCGCCATCTTCCTGTCCGCGGAAGAATCGGCAAGCGTGGTGGGCAATACCGCGCATCTTCTCCTGGAGGTGGACGAGTCCCAGGACGTCGGCAAAGAGAAGTACAACAAGGAGTTCAAACCGATGGGCGCCACCACCAACGTCACCACGGTGCATTACGGCACCACCTGGGATGACTCCACCCTGCTGGAAGAGGTAAAACAGACCAATCTGGAGCTGGAGAGAAAGGACGGGGTCAGGCGCCACTTCCGCTACGACTGGCGGGAGGTAGCGGCGCATAATCCCCAGTACCGGCACTACGTAGAGGCGGAAAAGGCGCGCCTGGGAGAAAACCATCCCCTCTTCCTCACCCAGTACGAGCTGAGACCGGTGCAGGGCGGGGGCGGGTTCCTGGCCTCGCACCAGCTCGCTCAGCTGCGGGGCGACCACGCCAGACAGCGCCGCCCGCAACGCGGCGGGGTATACGTCGCCGGCATCGACCTTGCCGGCGAAGCCGAAGAGCCGGATGACGCCTTCCTGCGCTCCCTGAGGCCGGGACGGGACTCCACCGTGGTGACCATCGGCGAGGTGACATTCCCCGCCGCGGAGATGACGGCCCGGCAGCCCCACGTAAGGGTGGTGGAGCATTACCGGTGGACGGGCCGCAAACATACCGACCTCTATCCGCAGCTGGTGGACCTCTTGCAGAACGTCTGGCACTGCCGGCGCGTAATGGTCGACGCCACCGGGATGGGCGAGCCGGTGGCCTCCTTCCTCAGGCAGGCGCTGGGAACGCGCGTAGTCCCCTTCACCTTCACCCAGCGCTCCAAATCCGAGCTGGGCTTTAACCTGCTGGCGGCGGTGAACTCTGGGCGCTTGAAAATGTACCGCGGGGATGGCTCCCCGGAGTTCCGCGAGTTCTGGCTGCAAACGGAAAACGCCAGGAGCCACTACCGCCCCAACCAGACCATAAACTTCTACGTGGACCCCGCCCGCGGCCACGATGACTTCCTGATGAGTCTGGCGCTGCTGGTGGCAGCAGCGGACCAGTCTGCCCCGCGGAGTGCCACCGGCCGCAGGTAACCGTGGCCAGCCAGAAACAGGTCCCCCGCCGCGCGGCGGGGGACGGGAAAACCATAGAGGCGCCGGCGGGGCATCAGTAGTAGTAGGCGGTTCTGCGTCCCATCCAGTAGCCTGTGGCGAAGAGCACCAGACCCCCCAGCGCCAGCAGGGTGTACAAAGCCCACTTCGGGAAACCGCTCTCACCCCTCACGGAGAACTCCCCGGCACCGGTCCAGTCGCCGGGGGTACCGGAGGCGT
>CAZZAU010000194.1:0-3323 GCA_964652725.1 uncultured Dehalococcoidaceae bacterium
CGTTGTCCACGAATACGGAGAGGCACCAGGGCCTGTCCAGCTCCCGGGTGGCCTTCATCACCGTGCTTTTCAGCAGGTTGTCCACCGTCTTCCCGTTCAGGGTGATTCTGGCCTTGAAGGTCTTGTGGACGCAGTGCTCGGACCAGGTCTGGGCCAGCGTCTCCAGCTCCACATCGACCGGGTTCCGCCCCAGCCGCCCGAAGTAGTTTACTATGGCCCCGAACTCGTCGGCGGTGAAGCCGAACTTCCGGCGCAGCTCCTCGCTGTCTCCGCCGAGAATGTCCACCTCTTCGCGGCGGAAATGATAGCGGGGGTTTTCGGCGAAGCCGGGTTGTCCGTGCTCGACCACGTGCTGGATGATGGGATTGACCAGCAGCCGGGCGCAAATCACCTGCATCTGTTCCTCGGTCAGGCTTCCCTCGATGAGGTACCGCCTGGAGGTCTTGACCGCCTCCACCCCTTCTATGCCCAGGTCGGCGATGGCCTTGCGCACGCTATCTTCCACCGGGTCGGTTACGCCGGGATTATAAGCCACTTCCACGGTATGGCCGCCGGACGGCGTTCCGGCGCTGGAGTCACAGCTGAACTCCTGGGTTACGGGGTCAGCCAGCAGCTCGCTGCCGAGGCGCTCCAGCTCAGCACCACTCAGGCGGGCCTGCAGCCAGTAGATGTCCACCACCCGCACACCGGAGACGGAGGATATGCCCAGGTCATGGATATCCCTGACCAGGCCCTGGCCCCGGGCATCGGGAAGGTGGCTCTTGAGGCGGACTTCTACGCGATGCATCGCCCCCTGCCATCCTCAGCGCAAAAAGAGGGGCTGTTGCCCCTCTTCCGCGCGCTCTGCCTTTTCATAACGTTACGGCTCATAAGCTGAGCAGTTCGCTGACCACCTCGTTTATCTCCCTGCCTTCCGCCTTCCCTTTGAGCTGGGCAATGAGCCTGCCCATTACCTTGCCTTTGTCGGACGGACCCGCGGCGCCTACCTCGGCGATAACCTTCCTGGCCGCCTCCGCTATCTGCTCGCGGGTCATCTGGGCGGGCAGATATTCCTGAAGCAGGGCCATCTCCGCCGCCTCCTTGTCCACCAGGTCCTGGCGGTTGCCCTGCTTGAAGGCCTCGATGCTCTCCTTGCGCTGCCGGACTTCTTTGCTGATGACACTCAGCACAGCGCCATCATCAATGGCTCCCCGCCGGGCGATTTCAGCATTATGCACGGCCGATAGCACAAGGCGGAGAGTGGAGACCTTCACCCGGTCCCCCGCTTTCAGCGCCTGCTTGAGGTCATCGGACAGTTTCTGCTTGAGGTTCTTTTCCGTCAAGTGCCCCCCGTTATCTTGTTTATGTTTCTCATCTTCTTCTCATTGCTCTGGCGAGGCTGCGCTGTCTGGCAGCCATCTTCCTTTTCCGCCGGACGCTGGGCTTTTCGTAGTGCTCCCTGCGGCGCAACTCGGAGAGAACGCCGGTCTGCTGCACCTTTCGATTGAACCGCCTGAGCAGGCTCTCGAAGCTTTCATTAGCACCCGCCATTACCTGGGCCAAGCAACATCACTCTCCTTTTTCATAGGAATGGAAACGGGCGCCTCTGCGGCGCGCCAACCTAATTCTATGCAGGAAGCTGCCTCCCTGTCAAGAAGAACCTGGCAAAGGTTCTGTCCGGTTGTGGCTGGTAGTTGCTGACAAGGCGGGGGTCAAAAAGAACGAGCACATACAAACAAAACCCGGAGCCAAATCTTTTTTCAGTCCGGCTTCGAATGGGAGAAGCGGTTTGCCAGCCTGCAAACGTGAATGGTATAATCTGGCCGATAATTCACGCGGAGTCGATTATGGCGTTAAGTCGTGAAGAAGTGCTGCATATCGCCCGCCTGGCCCGGCTGGGGCTGACCGGCGAGGATGTGGACCGTTTCCGCGGACAGCTGTCCGATATCCTGGATAACTTCGAGATTCTGCGGCAGGTGGATACCTCGGATGTCCCCCCCACCGCCCAGGCCATCGCTTTGCAGAACGTGATGCGCGAAGACGTGGTCGCTCCCTCGCTGTCGTCGGAGGAGGTACTGGCCAATGCTCCACGCCGGGAAAGAGAATGCTTCCGGGTGCGGGCGGTGCTTGAATAGACGGGGGGATGCTGCCAGTTGTCTCGGAGCCAGGAAACGGCAAGACTCTACCGGAGAGGGCTTCACCTTGAGTATTTCACCGTCGGCTACAACATTCTGGAGGCTATCGCCTCCATCGTTTTCGGCGGCATCGCCGGCAGCATCGCCCTGGTGGGGTTCGGGCTGGACAGCATCGTCGAATCGCTATCGGGAGGCGTTCTCATCTGGCGGCTCAGGCATCATGGCAGGATAACGGAGGAAGAAGAGGAGAAGGTAGAGAGGAAGGCAGTCAGGTTCGTCGCCGTTACCTTTTTCGTCCTGGGACTGTACGTTATGGTCGAATCGATAAAAAAGCTGGTGGCTGCGGAGGCTCCGGAAGCCTCGCTGCCCGGCATAATGATTGCGGCGGCTTCCCTGGTGATTATGCCGGTGTTGACCTGGCAGAAATACATAACGGGCAGGCGCATCAACAGCCGGGCGCTGGTGGCCGATTCCAGAGAGACGCTGGCCTGCGCCTTTCTCTCGCTGGCGCTGCTGCTGGGACTGGGCGCCAATTACCTGTTCGGGTTCTGGCAGGCGGACCCGGCGGTGGGACTGGTCATAGTAGCCTTCCTGTTCCGTGAAGGCCGGAAAGGCTGGAAGGAGTCCGGAGAAAGAGGCCATGATTGATGTGCAGACGCTGACCATCCATCAGGCGCATGAGTTGCTCAGGAGCAGGCAGGTGTCATCTGTGGAGTTGACCCGTGCCTACCTGGAGACCATCGACAGGGTAGAGCCGCGGATAAGGGCCTTCGTTACCGTTACCGGCGAGCTGGCTTTGCAGCAGGCCGCCGCGGCCGACCGCACCCTGGCCAGCGGCGATGGCGCCGGTCCTTTGACCGGAGTGCCCGGCCTCATCAAGGATGTTATCTGCACCCGCGGGGTGCGCACCACCTGCTCGTCGAAGATGCTGGAGAACTTCATTCCGCCCTATGACGCCGCGGTAATCGAGAAACTGAAGAGCTCCGGGGTGGTGATTATCGGCAAGGCCAATATGGATGAGTTCGCCATGGGCTCTTCCACGGAGAACTCTGCCTTCTTCGTTACCCGCAATCCCTGGGACGGAAGCCGGGTGCCCGGCGGGAGCAGCGGTGGCTCGGCGGCGGCGGTGGCGGCCGGAGAGGCGGCCTATGCCCTGGGCTCGGACACCGGCGGCAGCATCCGCCAGCCCGCCGGCTTTTGCAGCGTGGT
>CAZZAU010000195.1:0-3312 GCA_964652725.1 uncultured Dehalococcoidaceae bacterium
GCCCTCTGGCAGTAAAGAGTAGCCTAGATTTCTTTCAGAACCTCAAGCTGGGCCAGCGCGTCGAACTTGTAGTCCTCGGCGGCGCTGAGATGGGTGCTTTCCGGGCCGCTCACCGGAGGCTCGCCCTTTATCGACGTTACCAGGTCGAAGGCTTTCTTCACCCTCGCCTCATCGCCCTCTATGGACAGCACCACCGCCCCCTCGGAGCCGCCGACGCCGCCGGAAGCGATGTGGTAAGCCCTGGCCCCGGTCAGAATGCCGATGGCCTGAATCTCGGTGATGACCTTGCCCTGCACCACCGGGGCCAGTCTGGCGGGCAAGCCGGTGCTGTACTTGAAGTAGTATATACCGGAGTGCCCGGCCGCCTCGATGACTGAAGGCACCAGCTTCTCCAGCCCCACAGGCATAATCAGGTGACTGCCCCGGGCGGTCACTATGGGCCAGGCCATGCCGATGGTGCCCGC
This sequence comes from uncultured Dehalococcoidaceae bacterium, assembly GCA_964652725.1. Lineage (GTDB taxonomy): Bacteria > Chloroflexota > Dehalococcoidia > Dehalococcoidales > RBG-16-60-22 > CAZZAU01. Next base: position 465 of record CAZZAU010000195.1, read on the forward strand.
CTTCATATTGGAAACAAGCACGCCGACATTGCCCTCGGGGTCGACGGCATTGGCCCCCTTGACGAAGACGTCATCCCCCCCGAAGTTCAGGATTTCCGCACTGGGGTCCGCCCCTTCCAGCACCTTCCCGTTCCTGACGACGTGCCAGCGGCAGGGAGACCGCCCCGTATTGGCGTTGGTAATCCCGCCCGTCACGCACCCCACCGTCTGGTTGGCCTTTGGCTCCACCTTGATGCCGAACAGCTCCTCGCTGAAAAAAGCATTGGTAATCCCGCGGGCGATGATTATCATGCCGTTCCTGTAGGCGTTCTGCACCTCCTCGGTCTGCACCGCCGCCCTTGCTACCAGCCGGCGCGATTCCGCCGGATTCAGCACCACCAGCGCGGAAACCTTCTTCTGGCCCGGCTCGGGCTGTGGATATTTTACTTCGTAGAACAAGATTTTGCCTCCATCAGAGATTTCCTCCATTTTAGCACTTTTGCCCCACCCGATAAAACCGTCCCCGGACACGGCAAAAGCGGACGTTAACCGGGGCGCACGTTTGCCATCCGGGAGCGCATTATCTACAATTAAAATGAAATGAAATCGGTACTGGTCCACTGCTGCTGCGTCCACTGCGCCGCGTTCACCGTTGCACACTGGCGGGAGAGGGGATATAGTGTCAGCGGCTTCTGGTACAACCCCAACATCCATCCTTACACCGAGCACCAGCAGCGGCTGGAGGCTATGAAAGCCCTGGCCGGGCAGATGGAACTACCCCTGACCATCTCCCAGGCCTACGACCTGGTGGAGTATTTCCGGCGGGTGGCGGGACATGAAGGAGAACGCTGCCGGCACTGCTTCCTGATGCGTCTGAGCGCTACGGCGCACGCAGCCCGCGGGATGGGCTTTGACGCCTTCACCACCACGCTTCTCATCAGCCCCCACCAGGAGCACGAACTCGCCCGCGAGACGGGCCGGAAACTGGCCGCGCAGACCGGAGTCGAGTTTCTATACGCCGACCTCAGGAAACGTTACTCGGACAGCCGGCGGATGACCAAGCCCCTGGATCTTTACCGCCAGCAGTACTGCGGCTGCGTCTACAGCGAATGGGAGCGGTACTCAGGCATCAAGATAACATGAGATGCAGAACCCCACTCAAAAGCTGCCAAGCCGCAAAGACCGCCCTCCGGAACGCACAGCCCCCCGGAGTCCCTGAAGCTCCTCGCCTGAGCGGAACTTTTCCTGCAATCTCTGCTTAAGCCGCTCCCGGAGCTGCGGAGATAGGACCCTGGGGCCCTCCCCGTCACTCAGGATTCCAAAGCCTCCCCTGAACAGCCCCCGAGTCAGGGCTTCCGGCCTCTGTCCTGCCACCAGTCCCTGATTTCCTGCGCTTCATCTTCATCGATCAGCCCTTCCGCCAGCGCATGCTCCAGCAACCGCTCCAGGCGCTCGGTTATCCTTTCCTCTATTATCTCCTCCCGCGCTTCCCGGATGGCTTCTTTCAGCTCTTCCCCGGTGATGCCGAGCTTTTCGGCAACACGCGCTAAAAGCTCACCGGAGCCGCTGCCAGGCAAAACCGCCCCGGGCGTCTCTTCCTCCGCTACATCCTCACCGTCCTGGGCCAGCGCCATAGTCGCACCGCCGATGCCGAACACCAGGATGGACACCATAACCGAGACCAGCACCTTCACCCTTCTTGACATTGGTAGAACCTCCTTTGATACATATATGTGAAGGGGGCGGACAATGTCCGCCCCCCGCAGCGCCGGCTAGTCGAGAATAGAGTAGCCTATTTGCACCGACAATGTTATCTCCAGCTCTCCCGGGCTGATGGGTGTAGCCATCGCCGGAGCGCCGGCCCTCTCGTAGATATCCTGATAGACCGGCGGCGAATATACAGCGCCTTCGGAGATATAGGTGGGCTTGCCCAGGCTTACCCCGCTCAATTCGGCGAGCTGAGTCGCCTTGGCCGCAGCGTCCTCCACAGCCTTCTCTCTTGCCTGGTCATAGTAGGGTAAAGGGTCGTCAATGGAGAAGCTGATGCCATCGATGCGGGTCAGGCCTCCCCCCGCCACCGCCGCAGCATCGATGATGCTGCCCGCGCTCTCCAAATCTCTGATTTTGGCCACCACCATATTGGTCACCCGGTAGCCTATCACCACCTCGCGCCCCTCCCGCTCATCCCAGCGGGATACCCGGTTTATGCTGAAGCGTGTGGTCTGGATATCCTCTTCCGCCACGCCGCTCCCGGTGAGGGCCGCCATCACGGCGTCCATGGCCTCCCTTGCCTGCGTTTGCGCCGCGGACACACTGGCCGCCTGGGCTTCAATGCCCAGCCTCAGAATAGCGATGTCCGGACTGGCCGTCACTTTGCCCGCGCCGTTCACCCAGATGCCCTGCTGCTGGCTGTTCAGGTTCACCTGCACCCCGTCCTGGGTTGCACCCAGGGCGACGCCTCCCTGGCTGCAACCCACCAGCACCAGCACTCCGGCCGCCAGGATAAGTCCCGCGGCCACCAACCACTTCTTATACATAGCCTGTCTCCTTTCCTTTTACTTTTGGTCATCATATATAACGAAAAAGCCGCCATCTGGTTAGTGGCGGCTTTCTATTGAACCTGACGGTTCCTTAAACCTAATCGGGCCCTTCCTCGCCCTCCTCCAGATACCTGAGCACTTTTTCGTATTCCATATCGGAGGCCTCAATAGCCCTGAGCAACGCCGGCCTGGCCCCGGCAGGCACCCGGTCCAGCAACTCCCGCAGTCTTTCCGGATGCTTCTGCGCGTACTGTGCTATTTTTCCTCTGAGATCTTCCCGCTCTCCCGGCTTCCCATCGCCTGTCTCCTTACCCGCTTCTCCGGCTTCC
>CAZZAU010000196.1:0-3302 GCA_964652725.1 uncultured Dehalococcoidaceae bacterium
GCCCTCCCGGCGCTGCTGGGAGGACTCTCTCTGCCCGTGGTGAGCACCTTCTTCGAGCCGGCGGCGGTCAGCCTGAGCTTTCTGGTGCTGGTGCTGGTGCAGGTGGTCAAGAGGCTTGCCGGGTCGCGCTCGCTTCGGTGCATCACCACCGGCAACAGGCGGGTGCTGCTCAACCGCCTGCTCTTCGACCGGGATACGGGGGACCGCAAGGCCTGGATGTACCGGATACCGGTGAAGATGAGCGATATGGAAAAGACGGAGGAGGGAACGGAGCGGTGAAGTGCGCTACACACCCCAATATCGAGACCGCGCTCAGATGCGGCAAGTGCGGCAAACCCATATGCCCAAAATGTATGGTACAGACGCCGGTGGGAGCGCGGTGTCCCGAATGCGCACGGCTGTACAGGCTGCCCACCTACAGGGTTCCGGCGGCCTATTACCTGCGGGCGGCGGGTGCGGCGCTGGGCATGGCCGTATTGACGGGGGTGTTATGGGGGGTGCTGCGCGGTTTTCTGCCCTTTTTCTTCCTCAATCTGGCTCTGGGGGCGGGGGCAGGCTACGCTGTCGGTGAGGTGGTCAGCCTTGCCGTGAACCGCAAGCGGGGAAAGGGGCTGATGGCGGTGGCCGGCCTGGCCGTAATAATCAGCTTCCTGGTCAGCATCTTTCTTCCCTGGCAGCCGTGGTTCATTATTCTCCGGCTGAACATCCTCAGGCTGATTATCGACTTGCTGGCTGCGGGGTTGGGCGTGGCCGTGGCGGCCAGCCGCCTGCGCTAGTCTGCACCGGAAGGCTCTGCACAGGTCCCCGCCGGAATTGACCGATATGTCCCCGATATTGTAACTTTAGTGGTATGCAAGTATGACGCAGGAGGGGGTCAGATGCGAAAGGTAGCTGTAGTGGGTGTGGGCGAGACCAGGTTCAGCGGGCCGCAGGAAAGAACCAGCGTGGAGCTGTTTGCCCAGGCGGCCACGGAAGCGATAGAAGAGTCCAACCTTAAGCCGAAAGACGTTCAGGCGCTGTTTCTGGGCAACGTGCTGGGCGATTTTTCTGAGGGGCAGGGCATGGTGCAGGCCTTCGCGGCGGATAACATCGGCTGTTTTAATATTCCGGCCAACCGCTATGAAGGCGCCTGCGCTTCGGCCAGTATGGCGGTAAGGGATGCCTGGATGTGGGTGGCTTCCGGCTACTACGATGTAGTGCTCGCGGGCGGAGTGGAAAGGGCGGCCACCATGGGCACGCCTCTGGCCACCCGCACCTTCGCCATGTTCAGCGATTCGCGCTACGAGTTCCCCGCCGGCATCACCTTCCCTGCCGTGTTCGCCATGCTGGCCCATCTCTACTCGGCGAAGTACGGCGTGTCCCTGCCCGCGCTCAAGGAGCAGCTGGCATACGTGTCGGTGCAGTCGTACAAATACGGGCTGCATAATCCCAGGGCCCATCTGCGCAAGCAGGTGACCGTGGCTGATGTGCTCAAGTCTTTTATGGTGAGCACACCCATCCAGTTGCACGACTGCTGCCCATTCTCCGATGGCGCCGCCGCCCTGATTCTGGCCTCGGAGGAAGTGGCCCGCAAGCTCACCGACAGGCCGGTCTTCTTCGCTGGGGTGGGGCAGGCATCGGAGGGGCCTCTGGCCAGCCAGCAGGAATATCTGCCCCGGTTCAGGGCCCGAGAGCTGGCCAGCCAGCAGGCGTACCGGATGGCGGGAATCAAGCCGCAGGACATAGACCTCTGTGAGCTGCACGATTGTTTCAGTATTGCCAGCCTGATTGCCGCGGAAAGCCTGGGTTTCTTCGACTACGGTACCTCCGGCGCGGCCTGGGTGAAGGGGGAGGCGGACATCGGCGGGAGGGTGGCCATCAACCCCTCCGGCGGGCTCAAGTCGAAGGGGCACCCCATCGGCGCCACCGGTGCGGGGCAGGTGTATGAAGTGGTCAAACAGCTCCGCGGCGAGGTGGAGCCGGAGCGGCAGGTGGAGGGCGCCAGAACCGGGATGACGGATACACTGGGTGGCGATGGAGGCACGCTGGTGAATATGATTCTGCAGCGCGGCTGGTAGCACAGAGAGACGTACCGGAGGCTTACATATGGAGTTCAAGCTGACCTTCAAAGACTATACTGAAGCATTGAAGCAGGGCAGGCTGACGGGCCTGAAATGCCGGCACTGCGATGCTGTTACCGTGCCCCCGAAGCTGGTCTGCCGGGAGTGCGGCGGTCCGGACCTGGAGGTGATGGAGCTGAAGGGGACGGGTAAAATCCAGACCTTCACCACCTGCAACGTGGCCCCGGAGGGACGGGAGGCTGAGGTGCCCTACGTCATCCTGCTGGTGGCGCTGGACGAGGGCGCCTGGATAATGGGCAACCTGGCCGGCACCGACCCCGCTGCCGCGGATATGGCGCTCATCGGCAAGAGAGTGCGTATGGATGGCAGCAGGATTTTCTCCGGGGACAAATACTCCGCCGGCGAGAGCGCCGCCCCGGCTTTCGTGCTGGAAGATTGACCGCTTTAACCCTCACGCATAAGCTGGCGGGCGATGGTCATGCGCTGCATTTCGGAAGTGCCCTCGTAGAGCTCGGTGATTTTGGCATCCCGCAGGTAGCGCTCCACAGGGTACTCCTTGATGTACCCGTAGCCGCCGAATATCTGCACCGCCTTGTTGGTAACGAAGGAAGACGTTTCCGCGGCAAACACCTTGGCCATTGACGCCTCCTTGACGAAGGGCAGCTTGTTGTCCTGGAGGTAGGCCGCCCGGTAGGTGAGCAGCCTGGCGGCGTCGAGCCGGGTGGCCATATCGGCCAGCATCCACTGGATGGCCTGAAAGTTGATAATGGGCTGGCCGAACTGCTGCCGCTCCCTGGCATAGCCCAGCGCTCTGTCAAACGCGCCCTGAGCGATGCCCAGCGCCTGGGCGGCCACCGCTACCCGGCTGGCGTCTATGGCGTTGATGGCGATTCTGAAACCCTCCCCTTCCTGCCCCAGGCGGTTCTCTTCCGGTATGAAGCAGTCCGCGAAGTTCAGCTCCACCGTGGAGGAGGCCCTGATGCCCAGCTTGTCCTCGTGCTTGCCCACGGAGAAGCCGGGGGTGTCTTTCTCCACGATGAAGGCTGATATGCCTTTGTGGCGCAGCGATTTATCGGTGGTGGCGAAGACCAGTATTATGCCCGCCTCGGCGCCGTTGGTGATGAAGGTCTTGGTGCCGTTAAGCAGATAGCCGTTATCCTTGCGGGGGGCGGTGGTCTCCAGGGAGGCGGGGTCGCTGCGGGCGCCGGCTTCGGTGAGGGCGAAGGCGGCCAGCGTCTCCCC
>CAZZAU010000197.1:0-3236 GCA_964652725.1 uncultured Dehalococcoidaceae bacterium
TCCGATCTACCCGCCCCAGCCCGATGACCCCCAGTACCTTTTGCCGCAACTGATGTCCCTTGATGTCACGGCGCCACACCCCGGAGTGGAGCAGGCCGTGTGCCTGGGGAATGCGGCGCGCCAGGGCCAGAAGCATGGCGATGGTATGCTCCGCCGTGGAGATGATGTTTCCCGCCGGGGAGTTGACCACTATGATACCCTGGTGTGTGGCGGCTTCCACATCTATGTTATCTATCCCCACCCCCGCCCGGCCGATGACCTGCAGCCTGGCGCCGGCCCGGATGATTTCAGCGGTGACCCTGGTCTGACTGCGCACCACCAGCGCGTCGTAGTCCCCGATGATTGACTTCAAATCCTGCGGCGAAAGCCCCCGGCGTACCTCCACCTCCGCGTGCTGCCGCAGAATGTCAATGCCCTCCCCGGCTATGGAGTCTGTGACCAGTACCTTCATGGATGACATTTTAATTGTCCCATTTTACCTCAATGCTACTAGAACCGCTCTCTCCTGTCAAAGATGGAGCGGGCTGACCTCCAGTCCTGAAGCGAGATTTCGTTTTTAGAAAGGTTCGTTTGCATTCGGTTGTTTTCCACTCGCCCCCTCTGGACTCCTCTCCGGCCGTTAATGCCTGTGATTTCTTACCACCGGTTCCGACTGGAGAGAGGACAGGGGTGAGGTATCAACTACCAACCGTAACCAAACAAAACCTTCCGGTTGTGGAATCTTGACAGCCTGCGGCTGTCTGTGTTATTCTGCATCTCGCACGGTAGGAGAGACCCGGTACCGGGCGCCGAAGGGGAAAAGCCCTTCCTGATGCAGGAAGGATGAAACTCTCAGGCAAAAGGACTACCGTGGGCAGGACCTCTGGAGAGTCTTTTCCTTTTCAGGAAGACACCGAAGGGGCAGTCCTTCCCGGTTGGAGAGGACAATCTCTCAGGTAAAAGGACAGGGGGCAGCCCGCTAAAGGACTGCCCCCTTTTGTTTTGGGCGGGCCGAAAACAGTCGTGGGAGCGGAAAAATGAACCCCAGGGAGTACAGGTACACCAGGGAGCATGAATGGGTCCATCTGGAAGACGGGACCTCGGCCAGGGTGGGTATCACCTACTATGCGCAGTCGCAGCTGGGCGATATAGTCTTTCTTGACCTGCCTTCGCCGGGGACTGCACTGAGCCAGTTCGGCAAGATGGGGGAGGTCGAGACGGTAAAGGCCGTTTCCGACCTCTTTTCGCCGGCCAGCGGCAAGGTGCTGGAGGTAAACCGGGCGGTCCTTGACGAGCCGGGGCTGGTCAACAGAGACCCCTGCGGCTCCGGCTGGCTTCTGCGGCTGGAATTGAGCCAGCCGTCAGAGCTGGACAGACTGATGACCGGCGAGCAGTATGACGGGTATGTGGCTGGCCTCGCAGAGGAGGGATGACCGGTGCCTTCGCCATATATACCCAATACCGAAGATGACCGCGCTGCCATGCTGCGCGAAATCGGGGCCGACTCCGCCGAGGACCTGTTTCAGGATGTTCCGGCCCAACTTCGAAGCGTCCCTTTCCGGCTGCCCCCGCCCCTCTCCGAGACCGAGCTGACCGCGGAGCTGCGCCGGCTGGCCGGCGTCAATACCAGCCTGGAGGAATACGCCTGCTTTCTGGGGGCAGGGTTCTACCGGCATTTCGTCCCCGGAGTTATCGGCCATATTACCGGCCGCAGTGAGTTCTATACCTCCTATACTCCGTACCAGGCCGAAGCCAGCCAGGGAACCTTGCAGGCAACCTATGAGTACCAGTCCCTGGTCTGCCAGCTCACCGGGATGGAGGTCAGCAATGCCGGCATGTACGACGGTAGCACTTCCGCCGCTGAAGCGGCGCTGATGGCCTGCCGTCTCACCGGGCGGGGCAAAGTGGCCGCACTGACCACGGTAAACCCCGGCTACCGTGCCGTTATGAGCACCTACCTCGAAGCCCGCGGCATAGCGTTGGCTGAAATGGAGCCGGAACAGGATGGCCTGAGCGCGGACTTTGCCTGCGTGCTGGTGCAAAGTCCCAATTTCTTCGGCTGCTTCGAGGATGTGGACGCCTGGGCAAACAGGGCCCGCGCCTCCGGCGCCCTCTTCGTTATCATCTTTGACCCCGTCTCGCTGGGGATGTTCCGGACGCCGGGCGCATCCGGCGCCGATATTGCCGTGGCCGAGGGCCAGTCTCTGGGCAGTCCGTTGAGCTTCGGCGGGCCGGGGCTGGGCATCTTCACCTGTCGCCGTGAGCACCTGCGCCAGATGCCGGGACGGGTGGTGGGGCGGACCGTGGACGCGGAAGGCAGGCCCGGTTACGTGCTTACCGCAGCCACCCGCGAGCAGCACATTCGGCGGGAACGGGCCACCTCCAACATCTGCACCAACGAGGCCCTGGTGGCGCTGGCCGCGGCGGCGTACCTCGCCATTATGGGAAAGAACGGCCTGCGCCACGTGGCCGGGCTGTGTTATCAAAAAGCCCACTATGCCGCCCGGGCCATAAGCAATCTCAAAGGCTACTCGCTGGCCTTCCCGCAGCTTTTTTTCAAGGAGTTCGCCGTCTGCTGCCCGGCGCCCCCGCGGGAAATCAACCGGGCGCTGCTGAAAGAGAAGATTATCGGCGGACTTGACATAAGCCACCTGGAGGCAAACGGCCTGCTGCTCTGCGTCACCGAGACCTGCACGAGGGAGCAAATCGACCGGCTGGTAAAAGTCCTGGGAGGATTCCAGCGCCATGAAAAATGACCGCCTCCTGCCTGACCTGAGCCGTCCGGGCAACTGCGGCTGCAGCCTTCCCGGCCTGGACGTGCCGGAATCAGACCCCCCTTCGCCCGGGCTGCTTCGTGCGGAGCTGCCGTTGCCGGAGTTGACCGAAACCGTCGCGGTCCGCTACTTTACCGCCCTCAGTCGGCTCAACTATGGCGTGGACACCGGCTTCTACCCGCTGGGGAGCTGCACGATGAAGTACAATCCCAAGTGGCACGAGGATATCGCCGGACTGCCCGGCTTCAGCGCTATCCATCCCTTACAGGCGGCGGAAACCGTCCAGGGAGCGCTGCAGTTGATGTTCGAGCTTCAAGAACTGCTGGCCGGGATAACCGGCATGGACGCGACCAGTCTGGCGCCGATGGCTGGAGCGCAGGGCGAGTTTGCCGGGTTACTGATGGTCAGGGCCTTTCACCGGGCGCGCACCGAGACGCGCCGCGGAACGATTCTGGTGCCGGACTCGGCGCATGGCACCAATCC
>CAZZAU010000198.1:0-3232 GCA_964652725.1 uncultured Dehalococcoidaceae bacterium
GCTCTTGACGGCGCGGGCAAGACCCTGGCAGACGTTGAAGCGGTGGCGGTGACCGCCCGGCAGGGTCTTGTCGGCTCGCTGCTGGTGGGGGTGGCGGCGGCCAAGTCATTAAGCTACGCACTGGGTCTGCCGCTGGTAGGCATGCACCACATCGAGGGGCACATCTTCGCCAACCTGCTGAGCAATCCGGGGATGCCGCTGCCTCACGTTTGTCTGACCGTTTCCGGCGGTCATACCCTGCTGGTCTATATCAGGGACCACTGCCGTTACGAGCTGCTCGGGGGCACCCTGGACGATGCCGCCGGGGAGGCGTTCGACAAAATTGCCAAGTATTTCGACCTTGGCTTTCCCGGCGGGCCGGTAATAGACCGCCTGGCGGCCGGAGGCAACCGGCAGGCTTGCCATTTCCCGAGGCCGATGCTGAGACGGAACGGGCTGGATTTCAGCTTCAGCGGGATGAAGACGGCCATAATCAATGCCTTCAAGGCGCCGCTTTCCCGGGGTGAAGAGCTGCCCCTGGCCGACATCGCTGCCAGCTTTCAGGAGGCGGTAGTTGAGGTGCTGGTAGCCAAGACGGTACGCGGTGCCCTGCAAAAGAAGGCTGCTGCCATCAGTGTCACCGGGGGGGTTTCGGCCAACCGGCGGCTGAGGGAGGTCTTCCAGGAAGCCGGCCGAAAAGAAGGCATCGAGGTCTATTTCCCGCCGCTTTCTCTGTGCACGGACAACGCGGCCATGATAGCGGCGGCGGGCTATGCCCGGCTGAAAAGGGGCCGGGTGGATGACCTTTACCTGGACGTTATCCCCAACGTCGCGCTGGAGACGGAGGACGGCGGTGCAGACTGAGAAGATAAACGGGAACAGTCCGTCGCTGAGAGTGCTCAGAAAAGCGGCGCGGCTTATCTCCAGGGGCGGGGTGATTGTTTGTCCCACAGACACAGGGTACGCTCTTGCGGCCAACGCGCTTGATACCGGGGCGGTGGTAAAAGTCTTCAATCTGAAGGGCAGGGCTTACTCCAATCCCATCCACGTCGCGGTGAACTCGCTGACGATGGCCGGCCGCTATGTTTACGTGAACCGGGCGGCCGAAATACTGGCCCGGCGCTTCCTGCCGGGCGCTCTTACCCTGGTGTTGCCCAGGAAGGAGTCCGTGCCGTCTCTGCTTGTGGCAGGCAAAGATACTCTCGGCATCCGGATTCCAGACAACAGGGTGATTCTGGAGCTGGCGGCTATGACCGACCTCCCCATCACCGCCACCAGCGCCAACGCCAGCGGCCAGCCTACCCCGTACTCCGCCGCGGAGGTGCAGGAGCTGTTGGGGGATGCGGCCGGACGGATTCCCCTGCTTCTGGACCAGGGCCCGCTGCCTTCTCGAGGGCTTTCCACTATCGTTGACCTTACCGCGAGCCCGCCGCGGCTTTTGCGCCAGGGTATGGTAAGCTGGCTGGAAGTCCGCGAGGCGCTGCAGTCTCTTTCCGGGGCATAACTGCACGCCAGCGCAACGTACACAAAGCCACGTTGAGACTGGTTTGACAATAAATTCTAACTATGGTATTTTGTGGTACGGGCTGCTAGTTTTCTTCCTCTGGAACTGGGTCCGGGTTTGTGTAGCAAGCCCTTTTTTCATTGTTTTCGAAATGTTTGCTTATTGTCGGAAAGGGACAGACGATGAAGAGTGACGTAGTGAAGAAAGGCATAGAGCGGGCGCCCCACCGGTCTCTGCTCTACGCACTGGGTTGCCGGCCTTACGATATGCAAAAGCCCTTTGTGGGCATCATCAACAGCTTCAGCGAAGTCGTGCCGGGGCACTCTCACCTGCGGCAGGTCGCCGAGGCGGTGAAAGCGGGAGTGCGCGAGGGCGGAGGCGTCCCTTTTGAAGTAAATACCATTGCGGTGTGCGATGGCATTGTGATGAACCACCCCGGGATGAAGTACAGCCTGCCCAGCCGGGAACTCATCGCCAACTCTGCCGAGATAGTAGCCGAGGCCCACGCCTTCGACGCCCTGGTGTTCATCCCCAACTGCGACAAGGTAGTGCCGGGGATGCTGATGGCGGCGGCCAGATTGAACCTGCCGTCCGTTTTCGTCAGCGGCGGCCCTATGCTGGCCGGGCGGTACGGGGGCAGCCGTACCAAAGTAGACCTCATCTCCGTGTTCGAAGGGGTGGGGGAAGTGCTTTCCGGCAAGATGGGCGCTAAGGAGCTTGAGGAGCTGGAGCAGGTGGCTTGCCCGGGGTGCGGCAGCTGCGCCGGTATGTTCACCGCCAACACCATGAACTGCCTGATAGAGGTTCTGGGAATCGGGCTGAGCGGAAATGGCACCATACCGGCGGTGGATGCCCGGCGCAAGGGACTGGCCACGGAGGCGGGCAAAACGGTGATGCGGCTGTTGAAAGAAGATGTCCGGGCCAGGCACTTCATCAATGCGGACTCCATGTATAACGCACTCATCGTAGATATGGCACTTGGGGCAAGCACAAACTCGGTGCTGCACCTGATGGCTATCGCCCACGAGGCCGGGGCCGAGTTCCCCCTGTCCCTGGTGAACGAGATAAGCGCGAAGACACCCTGCCTGTGCAAGCTGGCGCCGGCTTATGCCGCGGAGAACGTCAAATACCATATGGAGGACCTGGACCGGGCCGGCGGCATAGGGGCGGTGATGAGCGAGATAAAAGACCTGCTGAGACTGGACGCCGGCACGGCGTCCGGCAAGACCCTGGGCGAGGTAATCGCCGGACAGAAAACCTTTGACCGGGACGTGATACGTCCCCAGGACAAAGCCTATGAGCCGACCGGCGGGCTGGCCATCCTGTTCGGCAATCTGGCGCCGGAAGGCGCCGTGGTGCGGAGGTCGGTGGTGGCACCTGAGATGTTGACCCATCTGGGCAAGGCCCGCGTGTTTGACTCGGAGGAAGAAGCTACCAGGGCACTGATGGCGAACGGCATCAAGGCGGGTGATGTGGTGATCATCCGCTACGAGGGGCCGAAGGGCGGGCCGGGAATGCGCGAGATGCTCACGCCCACCTCGCTGCTGAGCGGTCTGGGCATAGACAACAAGGTCGCCCTGATTACGGACGGCCGGTTCTCCGGCGGGTCGCGGGGGGCGGCCATCGGCCATGTGTCACCGGAGGCGGCCAGCAAAGGTCCCATTGCCGCGCTGCGGGATGGCGACCTCATAGACATAGATATACCGAACTACAAGCTGAACGTTCAGCTAACTGATGAAGAGATAAAGC
>CAZZAU010000199.1:0-3209 GCA_964652725.1 uncultured Dehalococcoidaceae bacterium
ACGCCCACGGTCACCATGCCGCCCATCACCATCCCCACCCCGACCATAACCCTGCCTCCGCAGCCGGCGCCTACCACCATAACCATCCCACCGGCGCCCCCGGCTCCGGAACCGCAGCCGGCCGTACCCACCTGGACACTCATCGTTATCATCGTCATCGGTGCCGTCCTGGTGATAGCACTCATCGTGCTCATCATGAGGACCCGCCGGCCGATGTAACGCGGCCAGCGCAGACAGGATACTCCGAGAGCCCCCCGGGAAATCCGGGGGGCTCTCCTTTTAGGGGAGGCAGGCGCTCCCGGGCGAAACCGGCAAGGCCGGAATTGACTTCCGTTCGCGGCGCAAGTAAAATCTGTCCGATGGCAAAGCTCAAAGCCGCCGCCCTTCTCTGCCTGGTGCTGGGAGGCTGTCTCCTGCCGCCTGCCTCCCCGGCCCTCGCCTCCCCCGATGACCTGAGATGGACGCCCGTCAGCACCCCCACCGAAGGCGAAGCCGGCCGGTGGGTGCTGGCCCCCAGCTCGGACGTGAAACACCTGGCACTGGCCCCGGACGGCACTCTGTACGCCCACGCCAGCGGACTCAGCCGCACCCTTTTCCGCTCATCCGACGGCGGCCGCGCGTGGTCGGCCGTGGGCAACGTGGCCCACCAGATAGCAAGCATCGCTACCGCCCCTGACGAAGCGCAAACGGTTTACTATGCCACCGGCTCCACCGTCTACCGCTCCGCGGGCGGGGACAGGTTCGTTGCCCTGGCCGGGGGACCGGGCGGGGCAGGCACCGGCAACCTGGAGATAACGGGCATCGCCGTCACCCGTCTGGAGAGCAACATCATCGCCGCGGCGGTCTGTGACACGGACTCCGGCGAGTACGGCGGCGTCTATATCCTGGACGAAAGCCAGGCCGTCCCCTCCTGGACGGACAGCGGCCTGGGCAACTATGACGCTTTCGCCGTGGCCTTCTCTCCCGCCTATGCCGCCGACCGTCACCTGGTGGCGGTGGCCACGGACGAGACGGATACCCTGGTGAAAAGCAGGGTGGGAGAAGGGGGGTGGGGCGCCGTTCTGGCCGATGCCCGGCTGGACCGCGATAACTCCGGCCTGCCCGCCCCGGTAGCTGCCAGCGCGGCCGCCATCGCTTTCCCGGACGGCTATTCCGGCACCTCCCCGGAGCGGACGCTCTTTATCGCCATCAACACCGGTGCCGGCAACGGGGACGTCTACCGCATAGACCCGGAGGAAGCGCCCGGCAGCTCGGCAGCCACCGACCTCAACGCCGGCGCCGCTTCCGGTCTGGCCAACCTGGACGTGGCCGGGCTGGCGGTGAGCGGGGCGGGGGCAGAGACGTTTCTGGTGGCCGGAGCCGCCTCGAGCGCCCACACCTATGCCAGCGAAGACGCCGGCAAGACCTGGACCAGGAGCCGCAAACCTCCCACCGGGACCGCCGTCATCTCCGTTCTGGCGGCGCCGGACTTCGCCTCGAGCGGCGCGGTATATGCCGCCACCAGCGGCGGCGACAGCGCATTTTCCATCAGCCGGGACCGCGGCGCCACCTACTACCAGACCGGGCTGATTGACACCTACATCAGCACCATAGTGGACCTGGCCGTCTCTCCCGCTTACACGCAGGACGGTGCCCTGCTGATGGCCACCTTTGGCGGTGGATACAGCCTCTGGCGCACCCGGGACGCCGCCGCGACCTGGGAGCGGGTGCTCTCCAGCAGCCTGACGGGCGTGGACAGCATCGAGCTGGTCAGCTTCTCACCAGAATACGGCAGCACCCGGACGTTCTTCGTTGCCGGCGCCAGCCAGGGCGCTCCCGCCGTCTGGAAATCCGCCGATAACGGCCGCACCTTCAGCACCCGTCCCGCCTTCGACCCCGATACCAGAGCCCCTTTGCCGGTGCATACCTGGGCAACGGTCGATGACAGCACCCTGTTCATCGCCAGCCATGACGGCAGCAATGCCCTGGTGTACCGGACCGAAAACAGCGGCTTCTACTATTCCAGCGGTGCCCGCGCCGGCGGCCAGCCACTAGGCTCGCTCGTGCTTTCGCCGGATTACCCCGATGACGGCACCCTCCTGGCAGGAAATCAGAACGGCTGGGTCTACTGGTCCGGCGACGGCGGCGCCTCGTTCACCCCTCTTCCCGGCGACGCCACCACGCCGCCGCTCAAAGGCCCCGTGACCGTGGCCTTTGACCCCGCGTTCAGCCGCAACAGAGTGGTCTATGCCGCAAGCGGCACCGCCGGCAAAGGTCTATACCGGTTCAGAATCGGCAGCAGCACGGAATGGGAGCGCATAGACGGCAGTCTCCCCGCCGGCGGTACGCTCAACCAGGTCGTCACCACCGCGGATGGCGCCCTGTACGCCGCGAACTCCCTGGCCGGCGGAGGCCTGGAGCGCTCTCTCAACCCCGCCGGGACTTTTGGCCCCACCTTCGAGACGGTAACCCGCGGCCTCAGCGACGGCGCCACCCTCTACGGATTGTGGGCACACCGGCACAAACTATGGTCGGTGGACAGCTCGGGCGCCCGCCTGCTGACCTTCAACGACACGCTCACCACCCCCGTCATGCCGGACTCTCCGGCCGACAGCGCCGCCGGCATCGGTACCGTGGTCAGCAGCGCCATCGCCGACGTCCGGCTGGACTGGACGACGCTCCAGGGAGCTGAGAGCTACCAATGGCAGCTGGACGACGATACCGACTTCTCCACGCTTCCCGCTGGCTTTGCGGGCACCACCGGCGCCAGTTCCGCCCGCCTTCCCGGCCTGGCGCCGGGCACGACCTACTACTGGCGGGTGAGGGCCAGCACCCCCATTCTCAGCCCCTGGTCGGAAAAGTGGTCTTTCACCACGGCGCTGGATACGGAATATTCCGGCATCCGGCTGCAGAGTCCCGAAGCCGGCGCGCAGCACGTCAGTATCAGGCCGGTATTCCAGTGGAGCGCGGTCCCGGGCGCATATGCCTATGAGCTGGTGGTATCCACAAACACCGGGTTCTCAAGTCCCCTGTTTTCACGGACGGACGGGCAGGCGCTGCCGGCCACTGCCTGGCAGCGCGAGGTACCCCTTGACTACAGCAGCACCTACTTCTGGAAGGTGAGGGCCCTCGCCGCGGATACCCACAGTGCCTGGAGTGCAGTCGGCTCTTTTACCACCGGCACCCCGCCTTCTCCTCCCCCGCTGCCCCCACCTCCGGCCACCTACGTG
>CAZZAU010000200.1:0-2582 GCA_964652725.1 uncultured Dehalococcoidaceae bacterium
ATAAAGGGCGTCATACAATCTTTCCGCAATACCCGAGCGCTCCAGCATCAGGCCCATGAAGATGAAAAGCGGAGCGGCCAGCAGGGGATAGTTCATCAACACCCCACTCACCGCCCGCGGGTAAAGCACCTCCCCCACATTGAAGCCGAACCTCAGGAAACCGAAGACCAGCCCAAGTAAACCGATGACGATGGCCAGCGGATAGCCGGTCATCACCCCCACCAGCACCCCACCCAGCATCAGGATGGCGATGAGCTCCGGACTGATATCAACCATACGCTTTGCCCTTCAGCAAATAGTAGAAGTCCCGTACGAAGTTGGCCGTGCCCTGAAGGAAAAACAGGACGAAGCCGATGGCTACCCAAGTGCGGAAGGGGGCCATGGGAGGGTACCAGTATGTCTCCACCGATTTCTCGGCCACCCTCCAGCTGGTCATCGCCCAGGCGATGGAACTGCTGACGAACATGGCCATCAAGGGCAGGAAAAGGAGCACATAGCCGAAGACGTCAATGGCGGCCCTGGTCCGCGGCGAAAGGTGTACGTAAAGAACATCGATTCTGACGTGGGCATGATGGCGCATGGCATACGCCCAGCCCGTGGCGAACAGCCCACCTCCTATCATCATGCTGGTCTCGTAGTTCCACATAGTGGGGGTGTTAAACACGTAGCGCATAATGACCTCGAGGGAAATGATTCCCACCAGGATAGCGGCGAGCCAGCAGGTTATCTTGCCGATGCGGTCACTTATGGCATCTATGGCGCGTACTATCTTTATCACTGTGCTCTCTCTTTACTGTCCCTACAGGAAAGGGGAGTTTCCACCCCTCCCCCGCTATAATGGCGGGGGAGGGGTGCGGAATCAATACGGTAACTAGAACAGGCCGGGGTAGGTTGTCTCCATACCCGCCTTGAAGTTGCGGGCAGACTCCAGGACCCTGGCGTAGAAGGCATCCTCGGCGGCGTTCTCGTCGTAGAACCTCTCCGCCTCGGCCAGCAGAGCGTCCACCACAGGTTGGGACGCCGGCTCGACGGTTACACCGTAATCGATGTAGAAAGCAACCGCCTCCTGGTCAGCCCTGACTATGTCGGACAGGTAGTCGATGGTCTGCTGCCAGGCAACGGCCTGGAATATCTTCTGATACTCGGGCGGGAGCTCGGCCCACCTGTCCTTGTTCACCGAGTAGGTATTGTACTCGCAGGGCTGGCGGGCGGCAGAGAGATACATGTAGTCGATGATCTCGTAGGTGGCGATGGTCTGGTCCACCGCCGGCGAGCTGAACTGGAAGGCGTCAACCACGCCGCGCTGTACCGCTTCGTAGAGCTCGCCGCCGGGCACGGACATGACGGAGGCGCCCATGCGGGCGAATATCGCGCCGTCATCGCCGGCAGTGCGGATTTTCAACCCCCTGATATCTTCCGGGGTGTTCAGCGGCACGGTGGAGCTCAGGAAGATCTCCGGGGTGCCCGTCCAGCCGGGCATCACCATTACGTTCATGCCCGCATCGTCCAGCATCTCCTGGAGCATATCGGTGCCTTCACCGTGCATCCAGAAAAGCATGGCCATTGGAGAAAGACCGCCGACGTAGAAGTTGAACAAGCCGGCCGCGGGGAAGCGCTCGCGCCACCAGGAGGTGGAATCCCAGCTGAAGTCAAGGGTGCCGCTATCGACGGCATAGACCTCGTCAGAAGCGGGTACGATGGCGCCGCCGGGATGGGTCTCAAGCACCCAGTTGCCGCCGGTGGCCTCGGTGACCTTGCGGCCGAAGGTGGCAAAGCTCTCATACATAGCCTGGCCGGCAGGGTTTATGTGCTGACCGGTCCATTTGATCTGCTGCGCCGGCTGTGAGGGTGAAGGTGAGGGGCTCGGTGAGGGAGACGGCGAGGGAGACGGCGAGGGTGAGGGTGATGGCGATGGCGACGGTGCAGGCGCCGCGCAGGCGGCCAGTAAGCTCAGCACCACCACCAGCGCCAGGGTGATAAACAGGCTTTTCCTTTTCAAATTTCTATTCCTCCTCGTATTTTTAACCCTGAAGAATGTTTACTGTCGAAAGCTATCACCTCCTTTAAGCCGTATTCTTTTGACTTTCCCACCAGGAAAGGATATCTTCAAGGTCTCGCGCCGGGACTTCTTCTTCCTGGTAACCCAGGCGGTAGCTGATGAGGCCTGCCGCCAGCCTGGTCAGCATACCCAGTTGCCGTTTGCGTGCCTCGGTGAAGGTGTGCACCGGCACGCCGATGGACATGGCCGCAACCGCCCTGCCCGCGGCATCACGGATAAGGCAGCCCACCCCGCTCAGCCCTTCCGTATTTCCTTCCATATCCACGGAGAAGCCATCCCTCCTCGCCTGCGCAAGGTCCTCCTTCAACTCCCGCCGGGTACGAACCGTTTTCTTGGTCAGGGGCCTCAGTATCTCATCCGGGTACAGGGCGCTCAGCTCCTGTTCATTAAGCTCGCTCAGGAAAGCCTTGCCCATTGCGGAAGCATAGGCCACCAGTATCGAGCCGACGGCATGCTGGTACCGGTAATCATACCTGGACTCCTCTTTCTTGATGACGATTACATTGCCCCTGTCGAAGACGGA
>CAZZAU010000200.1:2592-3188 GCA_964652725.1 uncultured Dehalococcoidaceae bacterium
TGTCACCGGGGCGGCGGCGGTGATGATATCCGTGGTGCCCAGATACAGGCTGCCCATCGTATACAGCGAGGGCCCGATGCGGTACTTGCCCTCTCTGACGTCACGCTCCAGCAGCCTGGTCTGCAGCAGGGTGGAAAGGATGCGATGCACCGTGGTCCGGGGCATAGCTACCTTGCGCTGCACATCGGCGAGCCCCAGCTCTGGGCTTTCGTAGGAAAAGCACTGCAGGACCTGAACGGCCTTCAGCAACGAGGTGGACGGACTGGTGGCGTTGGAGGGGCTTCTGCCTGTCTTGATGACCAAAATACGGACAACCTTTCCGCAATACGGTTAGTCTATATTATTAGTCGAAGCCACTGCGGATGTCAAGATGTACCGCACCAGATTTTTTCTTTTTCCGCCAAATATCCGTTATTAACCTACGGCATCTCGTTGCCGCCGTCCACGATAAGAGTCTGGCCATCAATGTAGGACGCCCCGCCCGAAGCCAGGAACAGCACCGCTTCCGCCACCTCTTCCGGCTGGCCAGCCCGCTTCATCGCCGCCCTTTCCAGTATGGGCCGCGAGTGTTCCGGGCTCAGTTCTTTCAGCAGCGG
>CAZZAU010000201.1:0-3158 GCA_964652725.1 uncultured Dehalococcoidaceae bacterium
GCCAGGGCCGTCAGGCGGGCCCGCGGCTATGCCCCGCAACCCCTCGTCCTCCCCTTCCCCGCCCGGCAGGTACTCGCCTGCGGCGCCGAAGAGAAGAACACCTTCTGCCTGACCAGAGACGAGTATGCTTTCCTGAGCCAGCACATCGGCGATATGGACAACGAGGAAACGCTGGCACATTTCGAAAACACTATTAACCTGTACCGGCGCCTTTTCCGCATCCGGCCGGAGGTTATTGCCTGTGACCTGCACCCGGAATACCTCTCCACCAAATACGCCATAGCTTACGGCGAAAGTACCGGAACAAAGACCATTGGCGTGCAGCACCACCACGCCCACATCGTCAGCTGTATGGTGGAAACCGGAGCTCAGGGGCCGGTAATCGGGGTTGCCTTTGACGGCACGGGCTACGGCAGCGACGGCAACCTGTGGGGGGGCGAGTTCCTGGTCTGCGATTACGGCAGTTTCCGGCGGGTGGCCCAACTGGAGTACGTCCCCATGCCCGGCGGCGCCGCCGCCATCCGCAAGCCGTACCGCATGGCGCTGGGCTACCTTTATGCTTTGCTGGGCACGGAGCAAACTCTGGACGGACTGCCCGTTCTCAGCCAGCTACCAGCCGCTGAAGCCGCGATAATCAAACGGCAGTTGCAGGGTAAGGTTAACTCACCGCTTACCTCCAGCATGGGGCGACTCTTCGACGCCGTTTCCGCGTTGGCCGGGGTCAGGGGAGAGATAGACTATGAAGCCCAGGCCGCCATAGAACTGGAGATGGCCGCCCCTGATGACGCAAGCCGGTTTGCCCCTTATCCCTTTCAGCTTGCCCGCGAAGAAGAACCGGTAGTGATAAAACTTGCAGAGTTAATCTCAGGTGTCGTTAGCGATGTGAAAAAGAAAACTCCTGCCCCGGTTATCTCCGCCCGGTTCCACCGCACGGTATCCCGTATAATAGTGGAGACCTGTGAACTTGTCTCGGAGAGGACCGGACTGAAAACCGTTGCCCTGAGCGGCGGCGTATTCCAGAACCGCCTGCTGCTTGCCCTGACCACGGAGGAGTTGGAAAGAAAAGGTTTTGTTGTGCTGACCCACCGTCTTGTCCCCCCCAATGATGGCGGCATCGCGCTGGGGCAGACGGTGATTGCCAGCTATCAAGAAGGCAAAAGCTGAGGAGATTGTCATATGTGTCTGGCTATTCCGGCTAGAATCGTGAAAATAGACGGCACCGATGCCGAGGTTGAGATTGGCGGTATCGGCCGCAGGGCCAGCCTGATGCTCACCCCGGGGGCCGCAGTAGGCGATTACATCCTCCTTCACGCCGGCTACGCCATCAACGTCATCGACCAGAAAGAAGCGGAGGAGACCCTGGCCATCTTCGTCGAAATGAGCCGGCTCATGGAGCAGGAATGAAATTAGTCAGCGAGTTCCGGCAGTCAGAACTTGTGGACGGGCTGGTGCGCAGCATACAACAGTATTGCGCCGCCAGGCAGGCCCGTTTTATGGAGTTCTGCGGCGGACATACGGTGGCCATCATGAAGTACGGGCTGCGCCAGCTTCTGCCCCCCACCCTGACCCTGACCTCCGGCCCGGGCTGCCCGGTCTGCGTCACCGACAATGCCGACCTGGACAAGGCCATCGCCCTGGCCGTGCTGCCCGATGTGATTATCGCCACCTTTGGCGATATGGTACGGGTGCCGGGCAGCAGCTCCAGCCTGCAGGAGGCCAAAGCGGCGGGCGGCGATGTGCGCATCGTATACTCCACGCTGGACGCCCTGGCCATAGCCAGAGAGAACCCGCAAAAATCAGTGGTCTTCCTCGGTGTCGGCTTTGAGACCACCGCCCCCACCGTGGCCGCCTCGGTATTGCAGGCGGAGCAGGAAGGGTTGCGGAATTACTATGTACTCTCATTGCACAAGCTCTGCCCGCCGATAATCAGAGCATTGCTGGACTCAGGAGAGGTCAACCTGCAGGGGCTCATCTGTCCCGGCCATGTCAGCGCCGTCATCGGCTCCAGGCCGTGGGAATTCATCGCCCGCGACTACGGCATTCCCTGCGTGGTCTCCGGGTTCGAGCCGCTGGATATTTTGCAGAGTATCGAGATGCTGACCAGACAGGTCGCCCGGGGCGAGTCCAGAGTGGAGATAGCTTACCGGCGCGGCGTGTCCCCTGAAGGCAATCCCGCCGCCCTCAAAATACTCGACCATGTGTTTGAATCCGCTCCGGCCCGCTGGCGGGGCTTCGGGGAGATGCCGGGCAGCGGTCTCAAGCTGAGACATGAATTCCGGCGCTTCGATGCCGGGCTGAACTTCCAGTTCGACCCCGGTCCCACCGTGACCGAAAAGGGCTGTTCGTGCGGCGAGGTGCTGCGGGGGGTAAAGACGCCCCCGGACTGCTCCCTGTTCCGGCGCGTCTGCGCCCCTCTGAACCCGGTGGGGCCATGCATGGTCTCTTCTGAGGGAAGCTGCGCAGCGTATTATCACTATGGCGAAAGCGATGTCCGATAGAATTCTGCTGGCTCACGGCAGCGGCGGCAGGCTGGCCCATGACATCATCCGCAACAGTTTTGTAGCTGCTCTGGACAATCCCATGCTGAGCCGGCTTGATGATGCCGCCGTCATCCCCGAAGGTAGCCTGGCCTTCACCACTGACAGCTACGTGGTGCAGCCCATCTTCTTTCCTGGCGGGGATATCGGCAAGCTTGCCGTCTGCGGCACGGTCAATGACCTGTGCATGGTCGGGGCCACACCCCTGTACCTGAGTCTCTCTTTCATCATCGAGGAAGGGCTGCCCCTGGCTGACCTGGAGCGGATTGTGAACTCGATCAAAGAGACGGCCGGGATGGCGGGAGTCAGCATCATCGCCGGAGATACCAAGGTGGTAAACCGGGGCAACGCCGATAAGCTGTTCATCAACACGGCGGGCATCGGCAAGGTGCCTCCGGGGGTGAACATATCCGGGCATAATGCCCGGCCCGGAGATGCGGTGATATTGAGCGGTACCGTCGGCGACCACGGCATCGCCGTGCTCAGCCGGCGGGAAGGGATGGACTTTGCCACCGCTCTGGAGAGCGACTGTGCCCCCCTGAACGGCCTGGTGACAGATATGCTGGAGGCAAGCAAAGACATTCACTGCCTGCGCGACCCCACCCGCGGCGGGCTGGCCAC
>CAZZAU010000202.1:0-3150 GCA_964652725.1 uncultured Dehalococcoidaceae bacterium
TTCTCTTCGTAATTTAATCGAGGGAAATTTCACACAATCCACTTGACTGTACCCTTTATCATGATTCACGTTCCCAATTTGTATCAGCGGATAGTGCTCCGTGACTTCCGCCAACTTCTTCTCTAAATAAGCAAAAATTCCCTCATTGAATACCGCTTTCCTGTACTTGGTGACTATTACGATGTGGTATTCGCAATGATACACGCAGTGGGGAAGATGCGTATATTCCATTCATCCCAGTATACTCCTACCAAAAGATGCAGGGGAAACTTCATCCCTCGACCTTACGGTCGGGGATTTAAGTTTTGTACCTTAAAATTTTCGGTTTCAGTATTTACTCCCCCAGATGATTTGCCGGTTATGTTGGTCTCGGCGGGACAGTCAATAAACAATGGTCTAAGGACAAGGGTATTGCGATTACTCAATAAATGTGTAGAAAAAGAACTTAGTCCAAAGACTATCGCTAGAATTCTTGTAGCAACAGCCAGAAATGTAGCTTCATCAAACCCAAGGGTTGGACGGAACTTACTCGTTAGTTCAATCCCCAAAGAATCTGTTCGCCCAGGCTTAGTTAATCTAATTGGCCACCCTCCCATGAAACACAGACAGACATTCACATATGTTCCCGAAAACACGTCTTTACATGTACAATACGGTCCTAACGTTTTCGCTTTTGGTGCTTCTGCGAGTAACTTATTGGCAAGAACAGGAAAGCCTTCGAATTCTCTTAGTAATTGAAGGCTTTTTAGCTTCAGAAATTGGTAGCGCATACCGGATTCGAACCGGTGATCTCCTCCTTGAGAGGGAGGTGTCCTAGGCCGCTAGACGAATGCGCCCTGCTTGGTGATTTCCTTCCGGTAGTACCCGGTTCCCGAGCCAGGTTATGGTGGCTGCGCATGGCAGTGTTCCGCCCGCCATTCTTATTTATTATCGCCATTTTGCAGCTGGAAGTCAAGCCAGTGTGTGCCAGACTCGGTCTACGGCCGGGCGGTAACCAGGTAATGATAAGGCCCGCTGTCTTCGATAGTCTCTATAGTAAAGCCGGCCGCCCTGATGAGACCGGCCGCAGTTTCTTCATCGAATCGTTTTCCCAGGGGAGGGCCGAACGGTGCCGGCTCTTTCTTCCAGTCCAGATTCACCAGCTTGCCACCGGGCCCAGTCATAGTCCTGGCATTTTTCAGTACCAGAGCGGGGTCCTGGAAATCGTGCAGCACCATGCCGAAGAAAACGATATCGCCACACTGGCGGCACAGTACCACGTCCTCCGCCCTGCCGACGACGAGGTTCATATTGTTGAGCCCCGCCCGCGCAGCCTGCTCTTTCAGGCGGGCTACCGCGGCGGCATCCGCGTCCAGGCCGTACACTTCCCCATTTTCGCCGACCATTCTGGCAGCCGGGCGGGCGAAGAAACCGTCCCCGCAACCTATGTCCACGAAAGTAAGACCGGGACTCAGACCGATGCCGGACAGTATGGCCTCAGGGTTCTGCCATTGCCTTCTCTCGTGTGCATCCATTGGCCGGTGAGCGCCGTTTTGCGGTTTCACGGTAAATGCATGCCAGGAGCGAAAATCTTCATTCCGATTTGATATTAGCCCAACAGCCGGGGCAAGTCAAAACTGCAAAGCCGTATTTGCAGAGGAGAGCTTTGTGCGTGTAGAATGCAGTCAAGTCCGTTCCATAGCTGCGCCAGGAGGTAACGCATACAATGTCCTCGGCCGAGCTGATGGTCAGACAAATCCCGCTCGGGTCGCCCGGGCTGCGGGACTTTGTCAGGTTCCACTGGCAAATCTACCGCGGTGATCCATGCTGGACCCCTCCCCTCGACGCCGACCTGCTGGGTAGCCGGTGGCTCGGCCTCAAGGGACTGCTGACACCGCAGCACCCATATCACCGGCACGCGGACGTAACCCATTTTATGGTATGGCGCGGGGCAAGGCCCCTGGGACGTATCTCGGCGACGGTAAACCGGCAGTACAACGATTTCCACCGGACGGCGCTCGGTTTCTTCGGCTTTTTTGAAGTGGTGCCGGAATATGAAGCAGCGCGACTCCTCCTCGACAGCGCGCGCAACTGGCTTGCTGAACGCGGCATGAAGGTGATGCGCGGCCCCGGTCAGTATTCTAACGCCACCCACGAGCGTCAGGGCATCCTGATTGACGGCTTTCAATACCCGCCGACGGTCGAACTGACGCATAATCCATCATACTACGGCGAGTTTCTGGAGCGCTACGGACTAAGAAAAACCAAGGACTACGTTGCCTACCTCCTTCACCGGGACAACTGGCCATTTGCTCTTCTCAAGAGACTTCTCCGCAAAACCAGCAGGGCAGCAAACATCGAGACCAGGCCGCTTATTATCAGCAGGCTGAAGGACGAGGTGCGCCTGATGGTCCGCATCTACAACGAAGCGTGGCAGGATAACTGGGGATTCTTGCCCATCTCGGACGAGGAAGGTGATGCCCTAGCTAGCAGTCTGCGCCTGATAATAGACCCCCAGCTGGTCCAGTTCGCCTTTCTCAATGGAGAGCCGGCGGCGGTGATGGGAGTCATCCCAGACCCTAACTATGCGTTGCGGCCGCGCTGGCGCTGGTACGGGGATTCGGACATAGTGCGGGTGCTGAGATTGCTCTGTATGCGGAGGCGTATTCCCCGGCTGCGGGGAATGTTCTTCGGGGTGAGGCCGAAGTTCCGCCATCTGGGAATACCTTCCCTGATGGCGGACAGAATCGCGGACCATGTTCTGCGGCGCCACTACCGCGAAAGCGATGCCTCTCTCGTCCTCGAAGACAACCAGCAAATAATCAAGGTCATAGAGTTTTTCGGGGGCCATTACTACAAGAGATGGCGCATCTATGACCTGGCCCTGGATTGAAATGTGCTCCCGCTAGAAGTCCTGCCTGTCCGCTATCGCTTCCAGGAGTTCGGCGGCACGGGCGGGATTGAATACGCCGCAGGTGCAGTTCGGGGACAGCAGCCGGGCGGCTTCTTCCGCGGTCCTTCTGCCTTCCCTGATTTCCCTGACCATGGCCCTGACCAGATTGGTCGGCACCAGGCCGTGGCCGCACATGGTGGTCACCTCCAGAATACCATCGCCCGGCAATCTGCCGGTATCGCCCCAGATGCCCAGCGAAAAGTTGGCGGTATGGTGCT
>CAZZAU010000203.1:0-3143 GCA_964652725.1 uncultured Dehalococcoidaceae bacterium
CATACCGCCGGTGCTGCACCTGGGCTCCTGCGTGGACAACGCCCGCATCCTCATCGCCGCCACTGCCATGGTCAAGGACGGCGGCCTAGGCGACGACATAAGCGACCTTCCCGCCGCCGGAGCGGCGCCGGAATGGATGAGCGAAAAAGCCATCTCCATCGGCCAGTACTTCGTCAGCTCCGGCGTGTACACCGTGTTCGGCGTCAACTGGCCCACTCTGGGCAGCAAGCAGGTCACGGACTTCCTGTTCAAAGACATGGAGGAACTCTACGGCGGCATGTGGGCCTTCGAGGCCGACCCGAAGCAGATGGCCAGGCTTATGATTGACCACATCGATAAGAAGCGCAAAGCGCTGGGCATCGACAAGGCCAGAGAGAGAGTCCTCTACGATATGGCCATGAGGCGCGAGCTGGACTAGAGGTCACAGCCCGGAGAAGACAAGGGGGTTTAGATATGTCCAAAATAATTGCATCAGCCGCCATACGGGGCGCGCATAAGATTGTCAGCCAGGCGGAGGAGAAGTGGAAGCAGGCCATGGAAAAACACGGCGCCAACGAGCCGGTCGGCTTCCCCAATACCGCCTACTATCTGCCCGTCATATACGGCATCCTGGGGGAAAAGGTAGAGAAGCTGGGGGATATGGAAAAGATACTCAAGAAGTGCAAGAGTATCCTCCCGCCCCTCGTCAAGGAGACCCATCCTCTCCCCTACCTGGCGCCGGCCCTGGACGCCGGCATGGCCACCTTCTTCGCCGAGGAGCTAATCGAGGCCATCCGCTACCTGGAGCAGCTTGACTTCTACCTCAGAGGAGAAGATGTCACCGACGAAAACATTTGGCTGGGAGCCGCCGATGACGTTATCCTGAGAAAGAGGGGCATCGAGTTCGTTGACGGCACCGCCCCCGGCTTTGCCGCCGTTGTCGGCGCGGCGCCAACAAAAGAGACCGCCGCCAATATCGCCCAGGAGCTCCAGCAGAAGAACATCTACGTCTTTATGGCGGCGGAGCACAATGGAAACAGATTCTCGGAGCAGCTTGTCGAGGCCGGAGTGCAAATCGGCTGGCCCACCCGCCTGGTCTCGTTCGGCCCGGACATATCCTCCGCCGTGTTCGCCATGGGCTTCGCCACCAGAGCGGCCATGTCCTTCGGCGGCATTGAGCCGGGCGATTACCGGAAAATCCTGATATACAATAAAGACCGCATTTTCGCCTTCGTCCTGCCGCTGGGCTACGTCACCGACGAATGGTATGCCAATGCCGCCGGGGCCATCAACTGGGGCTTCCCCACCATCGCCGATACTCCCATTCCGGAGGTCCTCCCCACCGGCATCACCACCTACGAGCACGTGGTCTCCAATATCCCCCACGACCAGATAGTGGCCAAGGCCGTCGAGGTCAGGGGCCTCAAGGTGACCGTTACCGAGATACCCATCCCGGTAGCCTTCGGTCCCGCCTTCGAGGGAGAGCGGGTGCGCGGCGATGACATCTACCTGGAGACCGGAGGCGGCCGTACCCCTATGGTGGAATGGGTGACCAGCAAGCGGATGGAGGAGGTGGAGGACGGCAAGATAGAGGTCATCGGCCCGGACATCAAGGACGTGGAGGCCGGCGCGCAGTTGCCGCTGGCCATCGCGGTGGAGGTGGCGGGCCGCAACATGCAGGAGGACTACGAGCCCATCCTGGAACGGCAGATCCACCACCTGATAAACTACGCCCAGGGCTCGATGCACATCGGCCAGAGGGACATCGCCTGGCTGCGTGTCAGCAAGCAGGCAGTGGAGAAAGGCTTCAACCTCTCGCACATCGGCACCATCCTCCATTCCAAGCTGCACCAAGACTTTGGCCGTATCTTTGACAAGCTCCAGGTGAAGCTCTATACCAACGAGGAAGATGTGAACCGGGTGGTGGAGCAGGCCAAAGCGGTTTACGCCGCCCGCGACGCCCGCATCGAGGGCATGACGGACGAGACCACGGATATCTACTACTCCTGCACCCTCTGCCAGTCCTTCGCTCCCAGCCACGTCTGCGTCATCAGTCCGGAGCGCACCGGGTTGTGCGGCTCCTATAACTGGATGGACTGCAAGGCGGCCTTCGAAATAAACCCCACCGGCCCCAACCAGCCCGTGCCCAAGGGGGAGACCATCGACGCCAAACTGGGGCGCTGGAAGGGTGTGGACGAGTTCGTGGAAAAGACCTCCCGGGGCAAGATAGACCATTACTACTTCTACAGCATCGTCAATGACCCCATGACCACCTGCGGTTGCTGCGAGTGCATCGCCGCCATTCTGCCGCTCTGCAACGGCGTAATGACGGTGAGTCGCGAGTATACCGGCGAAACGCCGTGCGGGATGAAGTTCACCACCCTGGCCGGCACCATCGGCGGCGGCATCAGTACCCCGGGCTTCGTCGGCCACGGCAAGTATAATGTCACGCAGAGGAAATTCGTTCTGGGCGACGGCGGCCTGCTGAGAATGGTCTGGATGCCCAAGATGCTCAAAGAGGAGATAGGGGACCGCCTTCAGGCCCGCGCCGAAGAAATGGGCGTGCCCGACCTGCTGGACAAGATAGCCGATGAGACCATCGGCGTTACGGAAGAGGAGATACTTCCCTTCCTGGAGGAAAAAGGACACCCGGCCCTCACCATGGACCCGCTGCTGGGCTAAGAAAGGAGTGACCAATGCCGCTCACCGGAATAGAGATTTTCAAACTGCTGCCCAAAACTAACTGCGGAGAATGCGGAGTGCCCACCTGCCTGGCCTTCGCCATGAGCCTGGCCTCGGGCAAGGCCGAGCTGAGCAAGTGCCCGCACGTCACTGAAGAGTCCAAAGAGAAATTGTCCGAGGCCTCCGCCCCGCCCATCCTGCCCGTAACTATCGGCGCTGGAGAAGGGGCGGTGAAAAGCGGCGGCGAGACGGTGATGTTCCGCCACGAAAAGCGGTTTGAAACCCCCCCCGGCATCGCCATCCTCATCAAGGACACCATGGACGACGCCGAGATCAACAGGCGACTGGAAAAGTGCAAGCAGATGCAGTACGAGCGGGTGGGCCTTAACCTCCGCCCCGAGCTGGTAGCGGTGAAGGATGAGGCCGGCGACCCCGCCAAATTTGAAAGCGCCGTCAGCAAAGCCAAACAGGGCACCGATTGT
>CAZZAU010000204.1:0-3105 GCA_964652725.1 uncultured Dehalococcoidaceae bacterium
AGGTTCGTCGGGCGGCACCGCTGGCGTGGTGGCTGGAGGCGTGGTGGCGGGCGGGGCTACGGTGGTGGGCGGGGCGGGTTCCGGATTGACCTGCAACGAGAGGGTATGCCCGGCAACGCTTATCTGGTACATTCCGGCCGCATCCCGGGATACGGTGAACATGACCCGGCGGCTTTCGCCTCCGGCCAGGGTTACCTGCTTGACTTCTGTTACCTGACCGTCCACCTCGAGTACCACGTCATAGGTGCCGGAAAGGTCACCGGTGTTGGTCACGGTCACGCTTGCGGTCGCCTCCTCGGCGACGGTCACCTCTTGAGGCGAGACGGCAAAGTCACTGACGCTGAAGCGGGCCGCTACTTCCGGCTCGATGATCCGTACCGGGGCGGACCGCCCCCCGGCGCTCAGGGTAACCGTGCCCGCGGCACCCGGGACCACCTGGAAAATAACCGTTTCACTGGCGCCGCCGTCCAGCACAACCGTCTGGCTCTGCGCTACCACGCCATCTACTTCCAGGTTCACGTCATAGGTGCCGGAAAGGTCACCGGCGTTGGTCACGGTCACGCTTGCGGCCACGCTCTCTCCCATTCTCACCTCGGCCGGAGCCACGGACAGGGCGGTCACGGCAAAGCTGGCGGGACGGGTGGGTGCCAGCAGGGCAAAGGCAGTGAAATGACTTACCTTCACGGTAACGGTGTTGGCCTGCGCGTCAACAACGCTGTCCAGCCTTATCCACTGACCGCTGGCTTCATCCCACATACCCAGGAAAAGGTTCCCCTCGGCGACTCCCTCAGGCAGCAGCGCTTCGTCATACTGGAAGACAAGGTCCGCGGCAGGGTCAAATGTGGCTCCATCCGGCCACAGGTCATAGGCACTGCCGATTAATTCCATGCCCGCGGGGACCGCCGGTGGGCTCACCATCTTCTCAATTATCACCGACGAGAGAAATGAACCAGCGGCGTTCTTGCAGTAAGTGTTTTCCGCCAGGTGCAACGCGACGTTCACATCGACGCTGAGCGCCTCGACGTTTTCAAGAAGCCGCCCGTTTTCCGCTATCAACCCGATGAGATTGGTAATCCTCTTTTCGCCGACTGCGCCTCCGCCGCCTCCACCGCCGACGGGCGCACTGGGCTCACTGAGGCCGAACTCGCTGCTGGCCTTGCTGAAGGTCTCGGACCCCGCCTCCACCCTCAGCTCCGCCCGGTACTGACCGCTGGGCCAGCTTGACAGCGGCGTCCACGTCACATCATAGGCCATGGTCTGATCAAGCGCCCCGTAGCCATAACCGTAGCCGTAGCCCCCGGGCAGGAAGAACCGGTACCCCACGGCCTGCCATTCAGCATACCCGTAACCGTAACCGTAGCCCAGATTCGTGGCGTTTGCCGTAACGGCTATGGGGCCGCCGCCCGTTGCCGAATCGGCGTAGGACTTGGAGCTCGAAGCCAGGGGCAGGCCCAGCGCCTCCGCCTCATAGGTGGCCCGGTCATCCGTTTTGTAGATATACAGGTCAACGGAGCGTATGGGCAGAAGCTCGGCGCCATCAATGGATACCGCGATGCTGAACGAGTAAGGCTGGCCACCTGTTGCGGAACCGGGAAGGGTGGGGAAAGTAATGTCAAATGCCCGGGTGGGCGAGGCAAACCACATCGAAATACCGACTACCGCGGTCAATACTATGGCTATGATGGTCCTGGCGTATCGGGACAATTCCTGTCCTCCTGCCTCAGCGGTCCTCACCGGTCCGAATTAGCATACCCAATAAAACCACTAACCCCGGGGTCTGTCAATAGCATGACGTACGACACCCGGACTTAGACATTTAACCACCTGCCGTGCCATCTGTCAAGGCCCCGGAGAGGTAATTTCGTCCTCCAGTGCAGGACAAAAGTCACAGACGATGCACGCAGGCGCTTGCGGGCCGCGCTCAGCGTATTCGGTTACGCCGCCCCCCGCTTGGCTTCCTCCCACAGGGCATTCTGCTCGGCAAAAGATAACTCGCCGAAGTTCACGCCCCGCCGCTGGCATACCTCCTCCATATGCAGAAAACGCACAAAAAACCGCCGGCTGGCACGACGCAGCGCCGATTCCGCGTCTACATCCATGCGCCGTGCCAGGTTCACTACCGTGAAAAGCAGGTCGCCCAGCTCCCGCTCCCTTTCCTCCGGGTCTGCCGCCTCCGTGAGCTCCCGTGCCTCCTCGGCCACCTTGTCGATAACCCCCTCCAGGTCCGGCCAGTCAAAGCCCACGCGGGCGGCCCGGCCCTGTATCTCCTGGCTGTAGCTGAGCGCGGGCAGGTTCCGGGGTACTCTGGACAGCAGCGAGGCGTCCTTTCTCTCCTTCTTTTTCAGCCTGTCCCAGCTCACCAGGGCCTCGGCGGCATCCTTGACCTCTCCGGAGCCGAAGACGTGGGGATGGCGCTGCACCAGCTTGGTATTGATGCTCCGGATCACGTCGCGGATACAGAAGTCGCCGGTCTCGGCCGCCATCTGGGCGTGAAAGACTACCTGCATCAACAGGTCGCCCAGCTCTTCCGCCAGCCGCGCCTTCTCTTCTTCGTCCAGCGCCTCCAGCACCTCGTAGCACTCTTCCAGCAGCGCCTCTCGCAGCGTCCGGTGGGTCTGCTCCCGGTCCCAGGGACAGCCGCCGGGGCCTCTCAGCCTGGCGATGAATGAGACCAGCGTCTCAAAACTCTCCATCTCTTCCGGTGAAGACAATTGGTTCCGTCCTCCTCTCAGGTATTTCAGGCCGCGGGCAGTACCGTGCCGGGGAAACTCCGCTGTCCGCGCAGGAAATCGGCAGCGGTCATCGCTCGTTTTCCCTCCGGCTGCACCTTGAACACGCCCAGAACACCGTCGCCGGTGCCCACGCCGAAGGGGACGCCCTCTGCCGGCAGCGGCACCACTGTTCCCGCTGCCAGGGACTCCCTCGCGGGCAAGGGTACCGCCTGGACTATCTCCAGCCGCCTGCCATCCCAGCGGGTATAGGCGCCCGGCCAGGGCTGGAAAGCGCGCACCCGGCGCCATATATCCACCGCGGGCAGGCGCCAGTCTATCTCTCCGTCCTGCTTGCGCAGGGGCGGGGCGTAGCTGGCCTCGGCCTCGTTCTGCG
>CAZZAU010000205.1:0-3080 GCA_964652725.1 uncultured Dehalococcoidaceae bacterium
ACTCCCACCCGGGAATGCATCGCCTTCCACAGACAGATGAGAAAACAGATGACGGACCGGTTCGGCCTGAGATTGCCCCGGACGTCTCCTTATGTCTGACAGGATGAGTCCAGATGTCCTTCCTCACCCACCCTATGCCTTTTCCATATTTGTGCTGCGGAGAGTGGCCCCGCCGGTGGTATAATTGAAGGCAGGTGGGAAGGCGAGAAGATTTACCGCTGGCTGGAAAAAGAGGGCGGCTATGGAAGAAGCGGAGCCTCAGGTGCTGGAACCAAAGAAGAAGGTCGGGCTTATAGTGGTGCTTGCCGGCGGCGGAAACACCGATTACTAGTCCCCGGAGCTAGGACCAGCGCACCGTCAACCGGCCATCCTTGGCCGGCTCGATAAGAGTATCCGTCCCCAGACTCTTCCCTTCCCGGTTCAACATATCCATCAGCCAGCCCGCATTGCTCTCCGGCGCCAGGTTCACCCGGAAATGCCTGATTCGAGTGGGCGTCATCTGCATCCCGGTGAGCCTGCCGGTAGCCGGCGCCACGGCCGGGAAGTACATCAAGCTGAGGTCGGCGCGGAAGGCTTCACAGCCGCCTATGCCCTCGTAGTCATTCAGGAAGTCGCCGCAGCCGTACAGGACGGGCTTGCCCCGGTACACCTCTACCGCCTTCACGTGGTGTGAGGAGTGTCCGTACACAACATCGATGCCGGCGACGTCAATAAGCGCGCGGGCGAAATTTCTCTGTGCCATGGGAATTTCATATCCCCAGTTGGCGCCCCAGTGAATGGAGAGCACGGCCACATCCCCTTCCCTTTTCGCCCGGCGCACATTCTCCGCAATCGCCAGGACCGCCCGGTCAGAGAAATCTTGCAGCAGGTTCACCCCCGGCCGGTTTGCGGCGGCGGCCCAGCCCACCGGTATGCCACTGGTAACTGACCCCACCGCAAACACCAGCACCCTGCCCTTCCCACCCACCTCCAGCACCGCCGGGCTCGCGGCTTCGGTCAGGTTCATTCCCGCGCCGGCGCTTTTGACACCAGCTCTGTGCAGCACGTCCAGAGTTTCGGCCAGGCCCTGATAGCCCCAGTCCAGCACGTGGTTATTGGCCAGAACACAGCAATCGATGCCGGCCGCCGTAATGGCGGGGATGTTGGCGGGATTCATCCAGTAGTGGATGGACTTGTCCTTCCAATAGCTATCGCTGGTGGTTATACTGGTCTCCAGATTGACGATGCGCACGTCCGGCGCCATCCTCTCCAGCTCTGCCAGGGCGTCCCCCCACACGTAGGCAAAGCTCACCGGACGCGGAATGGGACCGCTGGTCTCTTCCGCCAGCGCCACGTAGCCCGTGGCGCTCTTCATGTAAGGCTCGTGAAGGACAGGCGCGGAGGGGTGGGGCAGGACCTGGTCAATGCCTCTGCCCGGCATCACGTCCCCGCAGAGGAACATAGTGATTACATCAGCCAATTCTGCCGTGCTGCTCCTTCTTCAGCCGATGGCCTCCAGAATACGCCGGTAGTCCCTCAGGTCCCGGAAAAGGTGGTCCGGCTCCCGCTTCCTCAGCTCCTCCTCCGGATGAAAGCCGGTAGCCACGGCGATGGTCAGAGCACCGAATTCCTTGCCGCACTCGATGTCCCTGACGGAGTCGCCTATCACCACCACGTCTTTGCCCCGGAACTGCCCGCCGGTGCGCTTTTCGGCATCCGTGATTGCCTGCGCCACCATGTCAGCCCGTCTGCGGAACCCGGTGCCGGAAAGCCAGAAGGCAAAGTATGCCCTCAGGCCCGTGGATGCAAGTACCGCCTCCACTATGCCGGGCGAGTCGCCCGTGTACAGGGTGATAAGGTGTTTTCTCCCGGAGAGTCCGTCCAGCAGCTCCGTGGTTCCAGGCAGAACAAACCGCCGTCCGTCCCGGGGGATGCTCCGTGCAAAAAGGCGCTCATATCGCGCCAACAGCTCTCCGGCTTTCTTTCCAAGCATTTCCTCCGGTAGACCCTTCATTCTGCCCAGCTCGATGAAGTTTTCGGTAAGGCTTCTGCCGGCAAAGTCGATTTCGGTAAGTCTGGCCTCCACGCCGAACATATCTTTGAACAGCCTGCCCACCGTCTCATCGTGCAGTGGAATGAAGTCCACCAGCGTCTGGTCCAGGTCAAATATAACCAGCTTCATCTGCGACATCGAAGCGGAGGCGCTCATCTCCGGCTAGGCCGACACCCCACCGGCAAAGGCCTCCCCCACGGCCCGGTAGTCTTCCGCCTTCATCCTCCACCCGGCGGCGCCGGCGTTTTCCCTGAGATGGCCGACCTGCACGGACTTGGGTATGGTTATCACCGGCCCTCTGGCAATAAGCCAGTTCAGGCACGCCTGGGCGAAGGTCTTGTCGTAACGCTGCGCAATCCGGTTTACCGCTTCCACGCCTTTGCCCGTCTGTCTGAAAAGATACCCTGTATCAAAGGGACTGTAGGCGGTGATGGTTATGCTCTCCCTTTCCGCAAAGGAAAGGAGGTCCTTTTCAATACCCCGGGCCAGCAGGTTGTATTTCACCTGGTTGGCAACGATACTGTGTTTTGAGAGCGCCTGCCGGGCCTGACGCAGTTGCCCGACCGAGAAGTTGCTCACGCCGATGAACCGGATGACCCCCTCATCCACCAGGTGCTCCATAGCCCGCATCGTTTCCTCAATGGGCACGCTCGGGGTAGGCCAGTGCAACTGGTACAGGTCAATATAATCGGTGCCGAGCCGTTTCAGGCTGCCCCGGGCGGCGCCGAGCACCCCGTCATAGGTGAAGTGCTCTGGTTCCACCTTGGTGGCGAGGAAGACCTTTTCCCGCCTGCCCCTGATAGCCTCGCCGATGAGCTTCTCCGCCCGGCCCGCGCCGTACATTTCGGCGCTGTCTACATGGGTCAGGCCAAGCTCGATGCCAGTCCGGAGCGCCTCTACGACCGCGCCTTCATCCACGGAAGACGGCGCATACATATCCGGCGGCGCCACGTTCCAGGTGCCCATACCGATGACGGGTACCTCGGTATCGCTGTCGCCCAGCTTCTTGTATTCCATCGCTCTCCTCCGGTTCCTTCCGGCTGCACTG
>CAZZAU010000206.1:0-3079 GCA_964652725.1 uncultured Dehalococcoidaceae bacterium
AAGTCGCCGCAGGTAAACTGACGGGCACCGCCGCCGAGCTGCTGGGTTGCGGGCGCCGCCTGGCGAACGCCCTTGCTGAACCGCTGTCGGCGGTGCTGGCCGGAGCCGAGGTGAGGACTCTTGCCGGCGAAGCCATCGCCTCCGGCGCCGACAGGGCGTACGTCATCGAGCACCCGCTTCTGGAAGCCTGCCAGGCCGACCCCTGCCTGCTGGCCTTGGAGCGACTGGTGCGGCAGGAATCGCCCCGGGTCCTGCTTTTCGGGCAGACATCTCTGGGACGGGACCTGGCGCCGCGCCTGGCCTTCCGGCTGGATACCGCCGCCGTTACCGACTGCACCGAGCTGGATATCGAAGCTGGCTCGAAGCGGCTGTTGCAGACCAAGCCCGTCTTCGGCGGCAATGCCAGGGCGGTCTTCACCACCGATGCTTATCCCCAGATTGCCACCGTCAGAGCCAAAGCAATGGAGCCGCTGGCGCCGGATGCGTCCCGGCAGGGCGAGATAGTGGATTTCAAGGTCGAGCTGGACGCGAGCGCTGTCAGGCCCAGGGTAATCGAGAAGGTGGCGGAGAAGGTGGCCGGGGTGAGACTGGAGGAAGCCGAGGTGGTGGTCAGCGGGGGGCGGGGCATCGGCAGCGCGGAAGGGTTCAGACAACTGGAAGAGCTGGTCGGTCTGCTAAAAGGTGCGGTGGGCGCCACCCGCCCCGCCTGCGATAACGGCTGGGCACCCGATGTGCTCCAGGTGGGCCTGACCGGCAAGATAGTCTCCCCCAGGCTGTACATTGCCGTGGCCCTGTCCGGCTCCAGCCAGCATATGGCCGGCTGTTCCGGGTGCAAAAACATCGTGGCCATCAACAAGGACCCGGAGGCGAACATCTTCCGTGAAGCCCGCTTCGGCGTGGTGGGCGACTGGAAGAAGGTGCTGCCCGCTTTTCTGGCCAGGCTCAGGGAGCAACAGGCCTGATAGCGAAGCGGGAGGATGCGGGGCGGATATGGCAGGGCCGGCCGATAGACAACTCCCCCTTAACGAGGTTGTTTGTCAACCCCTGAGCGCTAATCAAAATCCTCCTTAGCCCCCTTTTACAAAGGGGGAAATGACCGTGTACAGTCCAGACATTGGCAACCATTTCGTCTCCCTTTCCGGATTGGTTAGGGAGCTTCGCCCCTTTGGAACCCCGTTTCTAACATCCCGATTCGACCCCTGTTGAAGAGTTCACAAATATCTGCTATTCTTTTAGTAAATTCGGTGAGCCTTGCGGAACGAGCCTTCTGAGGCCGGCAAAGGCGCCCTGCAATAAACAGTACTTTTTCGAGGTGAGGCAGCAAATGAAAATCGGGCGAATGCTATTGTTTGTCATCCTGCTTACGGTGCTGGGACTGGCACCGGTGGGAAGTGTCCTGGCTCAGGATAATCCCGTTTATGAAATGACCCTCGCGCCTGTCGATGGTCTTTACAATACCATCATTCCCGCCGGGAATGAGCGCGACTTCCGGATGGACCTGGCGAACATCGGGGATGAGCCGATAACCAGAATAAGTTTCTCTGGCACGGTCCCGGACGGCTGGACAGTCTCCTTTGACCCGGCCAGGATAGCGAGTCTGGCAGCCTTTGATACCGAGAGGGTTTACGCCAGGATACGCGTGCCGGAAGGCACGGCGGCCGGGGACTACTTCGCCTCTTTCAGCGCCTCGGGAGACCAGGTCTCTACCGAGCAGATCCAGGTCAGGGTGACGGTAAGGACGCCCCAGGCCCAGGAGAGCATAGAGATGCGGGCGGTGCATCCCAGAGTGGAGGCAATCGCCGGGCAGGAGTTCGTCTTTGAGGTTGAGTTCAAGTTTGCGGGAGAGATTCTGGACGAGTCCAGGTCCTTCAATCTCAATCCCAGAGGCCCCCAGGGATGGGAAGTCTACCTTACCCCGCAGTTTGAAAAGGAAAAGAGAATCTCCGCCATCGACCTCAAGCCCGGCGGGATGGTCTACGGCGACAAGACCAGGCTGGTGGCCAAGGCCCCCTTCTGGCCGCTGCCCGAGCCGGGAGAATATACCATCACGCTGGAGGCAATCTCGGGCGAGCTGAGCAATACGCTTGAGCTCACCGCGGTCATCACTGCCAGGTATCAGCTGGTGCTGGCCCCCTCAGGGGAACGCTATGATACCAAGGCCACCGCCGGCCGGGACAATCACTTCTCATTAGAGGTGGGCAACCTGAGCACGGCCGCTATCGACAAGATAGACTTCTCTTCCGATAATCCGGAAGGATGGAACATAGACTTCGTTCCGGACAGGGTGGACTCGCTGGAGCCGCTGAGCACCAAGACGGTGGACGTCATCATCCAGCCGCCGCCGGACACCATCGCCGGAGACTATATGATCAGCCTCCGCGCCTCGGGAGTGCAGGCCACCGCGCAAAAGATGGACGTAAGGGTAACCGTGGAGACGCCCACCGTATGGGGGTGGACCGGGGTGGTCATCATCATTCTGGTTATCTCAGGACTGGTGACCGTCTTCATGCGGTTCAGCCGGCGGTAGTTCCGATATGGAAACATATGCCATAGAGACCGCGGACCTGACCAAGAGGTATGATGGCTCCACAGTGGTGGACCGCCTCACTCTGCAGGTCCGGGAAAACGAGGTTTTCGGCCTGCTCGGCCCGAACGGCGCCGGCAAGACCACCAGCATCCTGATGCTGCTGGGACTGACCGAGCCCACCGCGGGCACGGCGCGGGTGCTGGGTTTTAATCCCACCCGGGAACCCCTGCGGGTGAAGCGCCTGGTAGGCTACCTTCCGGAGCGGGTGGGTTTCTACGATAACCTTACCGCCCGCGAAAATCTCAGGTACATCGCCGACCTCAACGGGATAGACCCCGCCGAGGCCAACAAGCGCATCGAAGAGGTGCTGCTGACAGTCGGCCTCACCGATTCCGAGATTATGGAGCAGGCGGGGCCCAACCGCAAGAAGGAGAAGACGGTGGGGAAGTACTCCCGGGGGATGAAGCAGCGCCTGGGCATCGCCGATGTGCTGATAAAGAAGCCCAGGCTGGTCTTTCTGGATGAGCCCACCTCCGGGCTGGACCCGAAGGG
>CAZZAU010000207.1:0-3035 GCA_964652725.1 uncultured Dehalococcoidaceae bacterium
AAGCCCTGGCCATTACCCGGGCTACCGTAGAGAGGCTGCACCGCAACATATCGCTCACCCCGATGGTCATCCCGATGACCAGGCGGGCGCTGGTCATCGGCGCCGGGGTGGCGGGGATACAGAGCGCGCTGGACATCGCCGATGCCGGTTACCCGGTAGTGCTGGTCGAAAAACGAGACAGCATCGGCGGCCACGCCCGGCAGCTTTCCGGGACCTTTCTCACCGGAGAGCGCGTGGACTCTCTCCTGGAGCCGTTCATAACCCGGGTGACTTCCCATCCCCACATAGAAATACTCGCCTCCGCCGAGGTAGAAGAGGTATCCGGCTACGTGGGCAATTTCCGGGTGCACATCAGGCAAATGGATAAGGTGGTAGAGGAGATGGTGGGGGTAATCATCGTGGCCACCGGCTACGAGTTATTCCCCCGCGAGCAACTGGAGGAGTACGCGCCCGACCCGGATGTTATCGATGGGCTTCAGTTCGAGAGCATCCTGGCGGCTTCCGACGGCGTCCGGGTCAGGCGGCCGTCCGACGGCAGGGTGCCGGAGCAGGTGGTCTTTATTCAGTGCGCCGGTTCCCGTGACCCCGAGCACGGCGTCCCCTACTGCTCGCGGGTGTGCTGTATGTATACCGCCAAGCAGGCTTTGGCCTATAAAAAATCGGTCCCGGACGGGCAGGCGTATGTTTTCTATATGGACATCCGCTCGGATGCCAGGGGCTATGAGGAATACGTAAAGAGAGTGGTAGACGAAGAGAAAGTCCTCTACCTGAGAGGAAGGGTGTCCCGGGTCTTCCGCGACGGGGACAGCATTAAGGTGTGGGGGGCTGATACGCTCACCGACAAGAGCATTGAAATCTCCGCCGACCTGGTGGTCCTGGCCACCGCCATGGTACCCAGCCCCGGGATAAAGGAGTTGGCCCGGAAGCTGAACATCATTACCAGTGAATACGGCTTCATCACCGAGGCGCATCTCAAACTGCGGCCGGTGGAGACGCTGACCGCCGGCATTTATCTCGCCGGCACGGCGCAATGGCCCAGAGACCTTCCCGATACCGTCTCCTCGGCGAGCGGGGCCGCCAGCAAGGTTATCTCCCTCTTTTCCCGCAAGGAACTGCTCCACGAGCCGGTGGTGGCCACCGTGGACAGAGAGATATGCAGCGGCTGCGGCCAGTGTGTCCCCGTCTGTGCTTACGGAGCGATTGACCTGGAGCCGAAAACGGGAGTGGCGAGGGTCAACGAGGCCCTGTGCGAGGGCTGCGGCGCCTGCGCCGTGGCCTGCCCGGCCAAGGCTATGAGACACAGGAACTGGAACCCGGAGCAATTCTTCGACATTATCGACGTTATGACCGCAGAGTATGTATAATCCGGGGCTATGAGTAAGAATAACGCGGTGCTGGTAATCGGGGCCGGGGTGGGAGGAATCAAAGCCTCCCTGGACCTGGCGGAGACGGGGCACAAAGTGTACCTCTGCGACCGCGGCCCCGGCATCGGCGGCCGCCTCATTCAACTGGACAAATGGTTCCCGGATAATCACTGCGGCCTGTGCCAGATGCTGCCCGTCTTCTTCAGGGACAGGTCATCGCAGTTCTGCCTCCGCCGCGGCCTGGTACACCCGAACATCGAGACCCTGCCCCTCACTGAAATAAGAGAACTGAGCGGAGAGGCGGGCGACTTCACGGCCACGTTGATTTCCAGAGCCTCCGGCGTTGACCCGCGATTATGCACCGGCTGCGGGCTCTGCGCTGAAGTATGTCCGGTGCAAAGTACCAGCGAGTTCGACCAGGGGCTGACGCCGCGCAAGGCCATATATACGGCTCATCCTTACCTGTTACCCCAGGTCTTCACTATCGACTGGCAGACCTGCACCAGGTGCGAGGCCTGTGTGGAGAAATGCCCCACCCGGGCCATCAGTCTGGATGACAAGGATAACATAAACAAACTTGAGGTGGGAGCGGTCATCCTGTCCACCGGTTTTGAGGAATTCGACCCATACCCGGCTACCCAGTACGGCTACGGTCGCTTTCCCAACGTGATGACCAGCATCGAGCTGGAGAGGATACTCAGTCCCATCGGGCCCAGCGGGGGAAAGCTCCTCCGCCCCTCAGACCATAACCCCCCCCGCTCCATCGCCTTTCTCCAGTGCGTCGGCTCCAGGGACAGGCACAGAGACTACTGCTCGTCCGTCTGCTGCATGTTCGCCCTGAAAGAGGCAACGCTGATAAAACAAACCTGCCCGGATATCGATGCTCACATTTTCTTTATGGACATGAGAGCTTTCGGCAAGAGCTACCACCGCTACTATGAGCAGACCCGGGAAGGACCGGGTGTACACTTCACCCGCTGCCGCGTGCCGGTGGTAAAAGAGGACCCACAGACCAGAAACCTCGTCATTACTACAGCCGCAGAAAACGGAGCCATGCGCAAAGGCGAGTTCGACATGCTGGTACTTTCGGTGGGACAGGCACCCTCCCCCGGGTTCAAGGAGCTGTGCCACACCCTGGGGGTGGAGGTGAACAGGTGGGGTTTCAGCCAGACGAGTCCCTTCTCCCCGGCGGAGACGTCCCGGCAGGGGGTCTATGTCTGCGGCTGCGCCTCGGAGCCAAAGGACATCACCGATACCCTTACCGAGGCCGGGGCGGCCGCCTGTCTGGCTTCTACAACGCTAGCTCCCCACCCTACCCGGCCCCCCCTACCCGAAGTTAACCCCAAAGCCGAGGAAGAGCCGCGGCTGGGCGTCTTCCTGTGCCGTTGCGGCGAGGAGATAAGCTCTGCACTTGACCTTGAGCATTTGACGGAGTTCAGCCGGAACTTGCCCGGCGTGGGCCACGCCGGGCAAGTTCCTTTCTTATGTCAACTTGACGGTATCAATGAATTGAGCAAAGCCATAAAGGAAAACAAACTTAACAGAATGGTGCTCGGCGGCTGCGCATCATACCGAGATATCCTTATGGGAAGAACTGACCTTGATGCCTCACCTTTTGAGATAGTGAATCTCAGAGAGCACGTCACCAGGGTACACCAAAATCAATCACAT
>CAZZAU010000208.1:0-3028 GCA_964652725.1 uncultured Dehalococcoidaceae bacterium
GCTCGGAGGCGCGCAGCGGAATGCCACTGGCCTTGAGGACGGACACCACGTTGAAATAGTCCAGCTCGTAGAAGACGGAGAAGGCCAGCACGGAAAAATCGGCAAGGGGCCTGCCGGACTCCAGGGAGAGGGGAGGCAGCCCGTGTTCCTCGTGGAAGACTCGCTCGCAGACGATGTCCCTTTCGCTGTTGAACAGGCGGTACAG
The DNA here is from genome assembly GCA_964652725.1 of uncultured Dehalococcoidaceae bacterium. Taxonomy (GTDB): domain Bacteria; phylum Chloroflexota; class Dehalococcoidia; order Dehalococcoidales; family RBG-16-60-22; genus CAZZAU01. The sequence continues at coordinate 206 of CAZZAU010000208.1, forward strand.
GGCGTGGATGCCCAGATTGGACATGCCCAGATAATAGGAGTTGGGATAGATGAGGGCCACCGGCAGCCTGCCGCCCCAGTCTTTTGTTACCGTTCCTTCTTCGCGGCGCAGTCTCTCTCTACGGTCAATTCTTGTTTTTCGCCGGTTCATGCGCCTGCGTTTTCCAGCAGCTCCTGAGGAAGTGCCCGTTGATGGTTATCACCTTGTCCGCCACCTGTCGCAATTGCCAGGATGAGCCTGCTTTGCCGAACAGCGCCACCTCCACGTGCTTGCCGTTGTCCTTTACAGACTGTAAAGCGCCGACGAAGTCATTATCGCCGCCCACCAGGATGGCCACATCATAGTTGTTCTTGAAGCTGTGGGTCAGCATATCGGTGGTGAGCTGCACGTCTATGCCCTTCTCATAGGGGGGCACGTTGGGCCAGTTGTTATACACCAGGCGGCCCAGCCGCAGTTCCAGGTAGGGGACGGCGTTCACGCTGGTGAAAAACTGCTGCTGATGGCGGTAGCGCTCCGGCTCTTCCTTGCGTCCCACCCGGGCATTGTAATAGTAAATCCTGACCAGCCGCCGCCGTCCCAGGAGCTTATTGCAGAACTTGCCGATGTCGATATCGGTACGTTTGAAGATGTTCTTCAGGGAGTGGTACAGGTTGCTCCCGTCGATGAATATCATTACCCTGTCATCCATGCTGCTCTCCGTCTCTTTTTGTTTAACCCATTATAAGGCCTTTTGCGCCAAATTACGATAGACCTTCTGTTCTGATTATGTTTGGCAGTTACTGCCTCACCCCTTCAGCACCCCTTTTCTGAACAATCTCCCCGACCGCCAGTCGCGGAAACAATTTCAACAGCATTTCTCAATGACCTTTTAAAGGCCAATTTATGCCCCCCTGGTACAATCGGAAGTGGGCAGATGTCTGGAAGTACCGATGAAAAGTATTGACTTTTGCCATTTGGCGAACTACAATGGCCACCGGGAGCAGGACGTGACACCAACTGATAACAATTTAGGCAAGATACTGAAGCAGCAAAGGCTGGCTGTACCGCTTACCCTCCAGGAACTGTCCACCGCCTCCGGGGTCTCTTCTTCTCACCTGGGCCGCATCGAACGCGGCGAGCGCTTTCCATCGGCGCACATATTGCGCAGAATCGCCCGGCCCCTCGGCTTCGATGAGGATGAGCTGTTCACCCTGGCCGGCTTCCTGTCTCCGCAATCAGGCGTGGCCGAGGAAAACAGCCCGGCGTACGGCAATCGCCATCTGGACCCGTATGTGGCCAGGATGCTGGCAGACGAACCGGTGGAAGTGCAGCGGGCGGTTATCGGCATCCTCAACACCATGAAGCTGCTGGCCCGGGCTATCGCCCGGGAGGAACCGGCAAACTAGCGGCGGCGCACCCCGCCGGTACTAGGTATACACCGCCACCACCACCGCCTCCCCGGGATTGTGCCCGTCAAAGAACACCAACGCTACCTTCCGACCCACCAGCATCTCGACGGCAGGTATGTTTCTGGCCACCGCGATGTCAGCCAGATAAGCCTTGTAGCTGCCGGCAGGCTGAACGGTAGCGGTGTAGCTGCCGGCATCGAATCCCTGCAATGTTCCTTTTACCAGCCTCATATCTCTACCTTCCCTGCCTAGACCGCGCCCAGGAGCAGGCGCTGCCGGTACTCTCCCCGCCGCGGGTCATAGACCAGTACCAGCCCCCGCACCCTTCTCTTTGCCCCGGCCAGCCCGGCCCGACTGTCGGCGATATCAACAACGTCATAGAGTTGCTGACCGCAATTGACCGGCACCGTGATATTGCCTCCGGGCGCTGCCATCCCGTCCTGTCTGAGACAGGCATCCCCGCGCTCCCGGGCCCCGCTGGCGCTGCCGATGTTACCATCCTCCAGTTGCCTCAGCCGGTCATATACGCGTTCGATTTCGTCCCAGGCAAAGCTGTCCACCAGGACAAGCTCGCCGGTGCCGCTGTCCCGCCCTTCCACCTGGACCCGGTTCGATTCCCGGAGGCTGCTGACATACCTGCCTTCCAAGATGGGGTGCCCGTCACCGTAGCTGTAAACGGAACTGTCCGAGGGTTGCGGATGGATGAGATATGCCACATTGCCCTCGATAAGCAGGACATCCGGGCCGAAGGAGAGCAGCTTGCCCACCACGGCATCGCCACGGTCGCCGGGGCTGATGGTGAAGTCCGGATAGAACCCGGCAATGACCGTAGATTGAGATTTGACCTCCAGCCTGAGCCCCACCCGCGCCAGCACAAAGTCGAGGATGTCTTTGACAACGGCCTGGGCGGAGTCTTTATTCCAGCGGAACTGGTGCCGGGCCCGCCAGCCGGAGACGGCTCCCCATCCGTCACGGCCATAAAGCAACAGGCTGGCCTTGCCCCCGGCGCTGAGGTGCTCATAGCTCTCCACGCTGAAGGTCTGGCCCGCGCTCACCTCAGCGCCGCCGGCCGTGCGGTAGCCGGGGCTGAACTCAAGCTGGCATCCCCGCTCGAGCGCAGCCAGGCCTCCCTCTCCCGGCGAGGCATATTGCCCGCCGTCGTTTCGCAGCACCACGGTCAGCTTTCCCGCCCCCGCCTCCAGCTCCTGCTTCACCGCCAGCACATCCGCGGTGAGGTCGACTGACTGCGCCGCTAGCGCCGCCCGCCACACTCCAGAAGGACAGGAAAGCCAGCAGTAATCGGTGTGATGGGCGATGGCCAGGCCATATTCCGAGGACAGATTGAAAGGGACAGGCTCCCGCCACAGCGCATCGATGAACCCGGAGCCCGCCGCGGAGTGCGTCCAGAAGGGGCGGTAGTAGGACTGGTTGCCGG
>CAZZAU010000209.1:0-2994 GCA_964652725.1 uncultured Dehalococcoidaceae bacterium
ACCTGACCTACGGAATTGTGTTCGGCGTGGGCGAGAGCGCCGGTTTTGCCGTCACCACCTCGACCACCGCCCGCTGGTTTGTCAGGCGGCGGGGTCTGGCGCTGGGCATAGTGGCCAGTGGTGCCGGCATAGGCACGCTGGTGGTTGCCCCGCTGGCGGAGCGCCTCATCGCCGCCTTCGACTGGTCGACGGCGTACCTGGTGCTGGGGGTGGTGATGTGGGTGGTGATGATTCCAAGTGCACTGCTGCTGCGGCGGGACCCGGGAGAAATGGGCTTGCACCCCTACGGCGGGGACAGTGCTGTAGTCGGGGGCGGTGCCGCCGGGCACGGCAGGCCCGCGCCGGAAAGTGGCATCGGGCTGAGAAAGGCAGGGCTACACAAACCGCTGTGGGTATTGTTCGCCGTGTACTTCCTGTTCAATTTCTCCCTGCAGATGGTGATGGTGCACCTGTTCAACTACGCCACCGATATGGGCATCGCTTCGCTGATTGCGGCCACCTTTATCAGCATCATCGGCATCGGCAGCTTTGTGGGCCGGCTGCTGATGGGGACGGCCTCGGACCGAATCGGGGCCAATAACGCGCTGCTGGCCTGCTGCGTAATTATGATGGGCACCCTTATACTGCTGGTCTTCTCGCAGACGCTGTGGATGTTCTACCTGTTTGCTATTATCTTCGGCTTTGCCTACGGCGGTGAAGTGCCGCAGATGCCGGTGCTGGTGGGCCAGTTCTTCGGGATGCGCGCCGTGGCCGCCCTGGTGGGGGTCATAGTTTTCGGGGCCACCATAGGCGGCGCCCTCGGTGCCTGGGTGGGGGGTCAGGTCTTTGACGTGACACAGAGCTATCAGCTTGCCTTTATCATCGCCGCCGGCGGCAGCTTTTTCGCCATAGCGCTGTCGCTGGCATTGAAGAAGCTTAAGGCGGTCAAACAGTGGTAGCGTTGTGGCCTTGTGCGACCGGGGCGAGTTGCCATTGGCGTGGCCAAGGGTTTATAATGCTGGCGATTGTGGCGGTAACGATGCCGTTGTCCGGCGGAGACCGGGGGAAAGGATATGGCCATTAGTATGCGCGGAGTGCTGAAGTACCTGATGGGTCTGCTGCCCCTGTTTGTGATGGCTCACTTCGGCCATCACCTGATGATGGCGCTGCTTTCGCCATTGCTTCCTTTTATCCGCGGCGAGTTCTCTCTCTCTTATACCCAGGTGGGCGGGCTGCTCTTTGCGTACAACATCGCCTACGGCCTCGGTCAGCTTCCCGCCGGCTGGGCCGCCGACCGGCTCGGACCCCGTGTCATGCTCACCATCGGCGTGGCCGGAGTAGCCCTGGCCGGCCTCTTTATCGGCATTTCACCCAGCTACATGATTATGGCCCTGCTCCTGGTGCTCCTGGGGCTGGCGGGAGGTGGCTACCATCCGGCAGCGTCTCCGCTGGTATCCGCCTCGGTCAAAGCTGAAAACCGGGGGAGGGCGCTGGGCATCCACCAGATAGGCGGTACGGGGAGCTTTTTCCTGGCGCCGCTCATCGCGGCAGGCCTGGCCGGGGCCATAGGCTGGCGGTGGACCTTTATCTCCATAGCCATTCCGGCCCTGGTGTTCGGCATCGTGTTCTACCTGCTCCTGGGGCGTCTGGGCTATGCAGGATTCACCCGGAAGAAGACGGCGGCGGCTCCGCCGCCGGTTCCCGCCGAGCGCACTGATATGCGGCGGCTGGCGGCGTTCATAGCTATGGGTATCGCCAGCATGGTGCTGATATACTCCACGCTGCAGTTCGTCTCGCTGTATGCGGTGGACGTGCTCGGTGCCAGCGAGGAGTACGGTGCGGCGCTGCTGTCGGTCGCCTATTTTGGCGGCATCTGGGGCGGTCCGCTGGGGGGCTATCTTTCCGACCGCCTGGGAAGAATCCCGGTGATAATCGCGGTGGGTATCATCGCCGGCCCGGCCATATACCTCCTGAACCACGTGTCTCTGGGGGTCAGCCTGTACGCCGTGCTGCTGCTGATGGGCACGGCGATGCACCTGGGTATGCCGGTGGTGGAGTCCTATATCATCAGCCACGTTTCAGCGCAAAAGCGCTCCACGGTGCTGGGCATCTACTATATGGGCAGCCGGGGCGGGCCGGCCATCACTTTGCTCTTCGGTTACCTTATTGATACCTACCGCTTCCCGGTTACCCTGTCAGGCATAGCCCTGGCGATGGCCGCCGTGGCTCTGGTCTGCGCAGCATTGCTCTGGGGAAAGCGGAGTTGACCCCTGCTTCCGGTTAGCACCTCTGCAGACGTGTTACTGGTGCTTCTGTCAGCCGGCACCCGGCGGACCGCCGGAGAGATACGCTAGCCAGTCTCTTTCATCTCGCCCCAGCGGACGATGTACGTCTCTTTGGCCGCTGGATTCACCACGGACCCGGGCCATTCCCCCCGCATCACCCGCGCCACCTCTTCCACCGGTCGGTGCCAGCGTTCCGCTTCCGAGTCCGGGGAGTAAAAGGCGGAGTGGGCGGTGCTGATCACGTTGTCCAGCGCCAGCAAAGGGCTCTGCGGGTCAGGCGGTTCGGGGTCGGTGACGTCCAGCGCCGCCATGGCTATCAAACCGTCCCGGAGTGCCTGGTACAGGGAAGGCTCGTCCACAAAGCCGCCACGGGCGGTGTTGACCAGTACGGAGCCGGGCTTCATTTCTTTGAAAGCCCCGGTGTTGAATAGTTTTCTGGTCTCGCCGGTCAATGCGGCGTGTATGGAAATGAAGTCGGACTCGCGCAGCAGCCGCTGCCAGTCCACCAGCTCCACCCCCAACTGCTGCGTCAGTTCCGGGGAGACGTAGGGGTCATAGGCGATGATGCGAAGGCCGAACCCGCTGGCCCTGGGCACAAGCGCCCGGGATACCTTGCCGAAGCCGAACAGCCCCAGCGTCTGCCCCCGCAGGCGGGTCATTTTTGGCCAGATGTTCTGCTGGATGTCCTGCCCGGTGGCAGAGAGGCCCCACTGCCCCTTCTTCACCCTGC
>CAZZAU010000210.1:0-2985 GCA_964652725.1 uncultured Dehalococcoidaceae bacterium
CTTCTACCGACGCTGCTTCGTCCTTATTCAGATGGAACCTGGCAGCGCGCCGGCCCATAGCGCGCAATGTCCTCAGGTCGCCCAGGGCCTGGGCGTCCACCAGCACGTTGAAAGTGTAAGCCTCGCCGGGGACCGGCAGCTCCCGCGGATGGGCCGCGGTCAATTGCACAAATAAACCCGTATTGGGCCCGCCTTTATGCAGTTGTCCCGTGGAGTGCAGCAGGCGGGGACCGTAACCGCTGGTGGTAGCGATGCGGTACTTTTCCATCACCCTGCGCCGCAAAGCGGCCAGGGCCTTGTCTGTGCCGGGTGTCTGCCGCAGGTAAGCCATAATGACCAGGTAGTCGCTCTCCCCTGCCCGGGATAGAAGGCCGGCAAGCGAGCCGCCGGCGTCCGGCACCGGCAGCCGTCCTGACTCCCGGTATTCGCGCAGCACGGCGTCCGTGGCGTCCTTGGCCGCCTGCACATTGGGCTGGTCAAACGGGTTCACTTCCAGCAGCGCCCCGGCCACGGCGATGGCAAATTCCCAGCGAAAGAACTCGGCGCCAAGGTCGAAGCTATCTTCCAGAGGAATGGTCAGCACCGGCTGGCCGGACGAGACGATACGCTCAACGGAATCATCCCGCTCCTTGTTATCATCGCCTTCCAGGCGCAGATAAACAAACAGCCGGTCCTTCCCGTACCATCCAGGCTCCACCAGCGGCTCCCCCGTCACCGGGATAATCCCTTTACCTTCTTTGCCCAGGCTTTCGGCAATGAGCTGCTCCAGCCACAGTCCGAAGCTGCCCAGCGCGGGTGAGGCAACCAGGGTGAGCTTGTCCCGCCCGCGCACCGCCAGGGAGCCTATTGCTGCGCCCAGCCAGGCGCCGGGATTCTCAGAGGAAAGGGTGGCGGTGCACCGGCCCTTCATCTGTCCTGCCCGTTGCAGTAAAGACTTTATGTCAATTCCTGCCAGCACTCCTGGCACCAGTCCGAAGTAAGAAAGCACCGAGTACCGCCCGCCCACGTCTGGCGGGTTGAGAAACGCATGCCTGAAGCCTGCTTCGACGGCAAGCTCCGTCAGTGACGTTCCGGAGTCGGTAATAGCCACGAAATTCCTGCCCGCCTTCTCCTTGCCCACCTCAACCTCTACCATCTCCCTGAAGAACCTGTACAGAGACAGGGTCTCCACGGTCCCGCCGGACTTGGACGATACCAGAAACAGGCTGGTGGCCGGTTCAATGGAATCGGCAACGGACTGGACCCAGGCAGGGAGAGTGGAGTCCAACACTGTCAACCGGGGATGGCCAGGGGCCCGGCCAAAGGTCTGCCCCAGCACCTCCGCGCCCAGACTGGCGCCACCCATACCCAGCAGCACCACGTCGGTGTAGCCTTCCCGGCACACCTCGCCGGCAAAGGCCTCCAGCCCGTCCGCATCCCGCATCATGTCTTCGGGCAGGCGCAACCATCCCAGCCGGTTGGTTATCTCTTTTGGCTCCGGTTTCCAGATGGTGTGGTCGTTGGACCAGATGCGCTCCACCGTGCCCTTTTCATCAAGCCCGATGAGCACACCGGTCAAGTCCGGCATATTGGCCATAGCTTTTCTCATCGTCATATCCCGTTGTCTTTTCCCGATTCAATATCGAGTACCTTCTGCAATCGTCGCCGGTGGCGTTCCTCGCCAGAGAACTCCGCCTTGAGGAAGGCAGCCACCACCTCCCTGGCCACCTCCGCGCCGACAACCCTGGCGCCCAGGCAAAGCACGTTCATATCGTCGTGCTCCACACCCTGACGGGCCGAGTAGCTATCATGACAGACGCTGCCCCTGACCCCGCGAATCTTGTTGGCCACGATGCACGCCCCGATGCCGCTGCCACATATTATGATGCCTCGCTGCGCCTGGCCTGCGGCCACCGCCCTTGCCACCGCCGCAGCGAAGTCAGGATAGTCATCGCCGGAATCGTAGTCGTGCGCGCCCAGGTCAACCGGTTCGTAGCCCTGCTCCCGCAACCATTCCAGCAGCTCCGTCTTCAAGGCGTAGCCGCCGTGGTCCGCGCCGATGGCCACCCGCAACGTCATTTTCTGCCTCCTTTTAACTTCAAAGCCTCATCGGCCACCCGCCGGGCGGTGAAGCCGAGTTTTTCCATAACCACTTCGCCCGGAGCGGACGCGCCGAAACGGGACACGCCGATGATTCTTCCGTCGTCTCCCACGTACTTTTCCCATCCCAGGGGACTGCCTGCCTCCACAGAGACCCGGGCTTTCGTCATAGGAGGCAGCACCTCGTGCCGGTAGCTTCTGGGCTGCGCCTCGAACAACTCCCAGGATGGCAGCGAGACCACCCGCGCGGAAATCTCCTTCTCCTGCAGCAGTTTGCCCGCCTCCAGGGCCACGTGCACCTCGGAGCCGGTGCCGATGAGAATCACCCTGGGATAGGACGAGGCCTCCCACAGGATATATCCACCCCTTTGCAATCCGGCAGCCGGCGCCATCTCGTCCCGGTCCAGCACGGGCAAGCCCTGCCGGCTGAGGAGGATGGCGGTGGGGCCATCGCGCCGCTGCAGGGCAACTTTCCATGCCTCCACTGTCTCGGTGGCGTCAGCCGGCCGGATGACCACCAGATTGGGAACCGACCTCAGCCCCATAATTTGCTCCACCGGCTGGTGGGTGGGCCCATCCTCACCCAGCCCGATGGAATCATGCGAGAACAGATATATCACCCGGATACCCATCATCGCTGCCAGGCGCACCGGAGGCCGCATATAATCATAGAAAATAAGGAAGGTGCCCGTATAGGGGATTATGCCGCCGTGCACGGCCAGGCCGCTGGCAATGCCACCCATAGCGTGCTCCCTCACTCCGAAGTGCAGGTTCCGCCCGCCATAGCTATCCGGACCGAAGTCCTCATAGCCCTTCAGGGCCGTTTTGGTGGAAGGCGCCAGGTCCGCGGAACCGCCCATCAGATTGGGAACTCGCGGCGCCAGGGCATTCAGTATCTCTCCAGAA
>CAZZAU010000211.1:0-2983 GCA_964652725.1 uncultured Dehalococcoidaceae bacterium
GAGACGTTGAAGGAGAAGGAGAAACCCTGGTAAGCGGGGGGGTATCCGGGCGGGGACCGGGTATGAGGTTACCAGGTATTCCATCAATCTGCCTGTCTGGCAGTTTACATGGAGGCTGAGAGTGGCCATAGAGCAAACGGCTCCGGTCAAGGATGTGATGGACAAGCTGCTCGCTGCACAGCAGGGCGAGATGACCGAATATTTCATCTACAAGAGGCTGGCGCGGTCCTCGGCGAACGCGCATAACCGGGACATTTTGCAGCGCATCGCCCGGGACGAACTGGAACACCATAATGCCTGGAAACGGTATACGAAGCGCGTTGCCAGGCCGAGGCGGTCCAGGATATGGTTGTATTACCTCATCTCCAGGATATTCGGCCTGACCTTTGGCATTAAGTTAATGGAGCACGGAGAGCAGCGGGCGCAGAGAATATACCGGGAAATCGCTGGCGCCATACCGGAGGCGGCGGCAATCGCCACCGACGAAGATGACCACGAGCAGGCGCTCGTCAATATGATAGACGAAGAGAGGCTGCACTATACCGCAGATGTGATGCGCGGTCTGAATGTGGCGGTGGTGGAGTTAACCGGCCTGCTGGCCGGACTGACTCTCGCCGTGCCCGAAACTCAGCTAATCATACTAACCGGGCTGGTGGCTGGCTCTGCCATGGTGCTGTCCGTGGCCAGCACGGAATACCTTGCCGCGAGGTCCGGCGAGGGTACTCACAGCCCGTTTAAGGCACTGTTGTACGGTGCCATGGCCAACGTTATTACCGTCCTGTTGTTGATATTCCCCTACTTTGTTTTCAGTAATGTGTACTATTCGCTCGGCCTTATGATTTTCAACGCGGTGGTGGTGATTTTCCTGTTCAGCTACTATATCTCGGTGGCCAGGGAGTTGCGCTTCCGCCGGCGGTTTGTTGAGATGGTGGTGGTGAGTCTGGGGGTGGCCGGCATGGCCTTTGTTATCGGCTTTCTGGCCAGGACAATTCTGCACATAGAGGTCTAGCGCTGCGCGTACTGGATCTCGGCGTTGGGGTAGACCACCACTCTGGCCCGGTTCCCGTTGTTCCGGAGAAGCACATCCAGGACCTCGTCCCATTTGTGCCGGAACAGCGCCTTCTCTCGGCCGCCGAACCACGTCCTGCCGGCCAGGTCCGGATATTCCGTGTAAAAGATGAGGGTTCTGACATGGGGCGGTATCTTGCGCTCCCGGCGTAGCGGCCCCCAGATGGTCTCCCCGAAGGGCCCCAGCAGATAGTGCGTCACCTGCCCCTCAGGGTTGTTGCCGATAATCACTATGTCTCCGCCCTCCTGTTTCAGGGCGGGAAAGGTAATGGGCAGGCCGAGCCAGGCCTCGTTGGACTTGGCGAAAGTATTGGCGATGACGATGTCCCTGTCCTTTACGGCCGGGGTGAGGTAATGCTGCCGGGCCGCGTCAACGGCGGCGGCGTAGGTCGGTTGCGGTGCTCCGGCGTAAACGGCCGCCGTTTCCCCCCGCATATTGACCAGGCAGTTGATAAGCACGTCCAGGCCGGCCATTTCTCCGGCCTCTTCGATGTCCAGCCGCCCTGGGTTGTTATCGAAGATGCCCATGCCCATACAGGACGGGTCTCTGGTCGCCGTCTCGTAGAACATATGGTGGTTGTGCTTGATGGTGTCGAAGGAGGTCACCCCGGGCAGTATTATCTTGGCCCCGCCTCCGAACCCTGTCCGGGGGTGGGGCACCACCGAGCCGATGGCGATTTTGAAATCGCACCGCATCACCTCCTCATTGATGCACACCCTGGTGCCGAAGGTTTTGGTAGTGCCCACGTAGACGCAGTTTGCGTAGGGGTTGTGATTGTACACGGGGAAGCGGGCCAGCGTTTCCTCTCCCAGCTTCTTGGTGAAGTCGACCCGGTTCATAGCGCCGTGGCAGCCCAGCGCGGCGATGAAACGGACCCTGTCATCGGGGATGCCGGCGGCGGCCAGCTCCGCCAGAAGGTAAGGCACGATTTCCGCCGCACGTGTTACCCGGGTCATATCATCGAAGATGATGACGACTTCCTTCTTTCCTCTGGCCAGCTCAGGGATGGGCGGAATTCCAATCAGATCCTCCGTCACCCCCGCCCTGACCTGGGCAGCGGTCAGGGCGGGCCGGTTGTGACCTGACATAAACCCCATCTCCACCTCCCAACCGGAGGGCAGGGGCAACTCCAGTTCCGCGTGGCCGTGCCAGGCAAGCTGGGGCAGTCTGATTACGGTCATTTCTTTCTCCTTCAGTCAGTAATATTATAGCGGGTTGCAACGGGGAGTCAAAATGCGGCGGAGGCGGGAAGGGAAAAACCGGCACCGCAGGCTTGTCTATTGCGGGTTTTTCGGCAAATGACGTATACTGGGTTAGCCGGATTCTGGAGAGGAGGGAGATATGCCGCACGGATACAATGGGAAAATCCTGAGGGGCAACCTTTCCTCGGGAACATTGGCCACGGAAGAGTACCCGGACACGTTTTATCGCCAGTACCTGGGCGGAGAAGGCTTCATAAGCTACTTCCTGCTCAAGGAGCTCAAGCCCGGCATCGATCCGCTGGGGCTGGAAAACAAGCTGATATTCGCTGCCGGTCCTCTTACCGGGGTACCCGCGGGAGGCTGCGGCCGCCACAGCGTCGGCGCCAAGTCGCCGCTGACGGGCGGGTATGGTGAAGCCGACTCCGGAGGCTACTGGGGCGCGGAGCTCAAATTCGCCGGCTTTGACGCCATCATCGTGGAGGGCAAGGCGGAGAAGCCCGTTTACCTGTACGTCAATGACGGCAGAGCGGAAATCAGGGACGCGCGGCACCTTTGGGGCAAGAAAGGCCTGGAGTGTCAGAACGCCATTCAGGAAGAGCTGGGCGATGATATGATAAAAGTGGCCTACATCGGCCCGGCGGGGGAAAACCTAGTGCGCTTCGCCAGCGTGATGAATGACCTGGACGCGGCCGCGGGAAGGACGGGCCTGGGG
>CAZZAU010000212.1:0-1149 GCA_964652725.1 uncultured Dehalococcoidaceae bacterium
GTCACCGGGGCGGCGCGGGGGCTGGGGGAAGGCATGGTGCGGGCCTTTGCCCGGGAGGGGGCTACGGTGGCCATGTTCAGCCGTGATATCCAGCGCCTCCAGGCGCACGAGGAAGAGTTTAAAGGCAGCGGCCACAAGGCGGTGGCGTTCAAGGTAGATGTGGCCGATGGCGAGCGGGTGCGGCAGGCGGTGGGGGAAGTGCTCAGGCGGTTCGGCCGGATTGATATCCTGGTCAACAATGCCGCCATCGCGCCCTCGGTGCCGTTTACCGAGACGCCGGACGATGTCCGGGACCGGGTTATCGATATCAATATCAAGGGCGTTTGGAACTGCGCCAGGGCGGTGTTGCCCGCGATGATAAAACAGCGCTACGGGAAGATCATCAATATATCCTCCGTGACCGGCCCCTTTGTCTCCGGGAAAGGAATGGCTATTTACTCCGCTTCCAAGGGGGCGGTGTCCGGGTTTACCCGCGCGCTGGCCCTGGAGGTGGCGGAGTATAATATCAATGTGAATGCCATCTGCCCGGGCTCCTTTGATACGCCGATGCTGCGCAGTGTGGCCGGTCCCCGGGGCTGGGACTTGGAGGACGAGTACATCAGAGAGGTAGGCAAGACCATCCCGCTGGGCAGGGTGGGCACCATCGGGGAGATGGGAGACCTGGCCGTTTTCCTGGCCTCGGAGCATTCCGGTTATGTCACCGGCACGGAAATCGTCATCGATGGTGGCAATATCATCCAGGAACACAAAAGCTGATACAAGGAGGGCACTATGGCAGAAACCGAAATAAGGGTATCCGGGGAAGAACTCAGCAAGTTTGCCAGGGAGGTATTTATACGGCTGGGTATGCCGCCGCAGGACGCGGAGACGGAGGCCGACCTGCTCATCTGGGCCAACCTGCGCGGAGTGGACTCGCACGGCGTGCTGCGCATTCCCTGGTACGTAAGCAACGTTGACCGCGGCATCATGAACCCCAAACCGAATATCAAAGTGGTGAAAGAGACGCCGGCCACCCTGTTTGTGGAGGCTGACCGTGCCTTCGGGCCAGTGGTCACCGTGTTCACGGTGAAGCGGGCGCTGGCAAAGGCGAAACAGGTGGGGGTATGCTGGGCAGCCATCTGCATCGCTTGCAGATCGAGGGCTCGACTG
>CAZZAU010000212.1:1159-2056 GCA_964652725.1 uncultured Dehalococcoidaceae bacterium
GCCTTTGGTCCGGTGGTCACCGTGTTCGCCATGGAGAAGGCAATGGAGAAGGCGAGGCAGGTGGGCATCGGCTGGGGGTTTGTCTGCAACCACACTCACCAGGGTGCCATGGGCTACTATTCCCAGATGGTGGCCAGGAACGGTATGGCGGGCATTGTTTTTGTGTGCAGCCCGCCCAATATGGCCCCCTTCGGCGCCAGGGCGGCCGGCATCTCCAACGCGCCGCTGACCATTGCTGTGCCGGCGAAGAAGCACCGGGTGCTCTTTCTGGATATGGCCAGCAGCGTGGCGGCACGGGGCAAAATCTGGCTGGCGGTGGACAAGGGTATTCCCATCCCTGAAGGCTGGGCGCTGGACAAGGAAGGAAATCCCACCACCGACCCCGCCAGGGCGGCCATCTTTTTGCCCTTCGGGGGACCGAAAGGTTCCGGCATGGCAATGTTGTTCGAGTGCATTTGCAGCGTCCTGGTGGGCAACCCGCTCCTGGAGCCTATGCTGACGGGAAGAAAAGCGGAGGTGCCGCAGGCAGGTCAGGGAGAAGCTAAAGGTGCCCACCCGGACCACGTTGCCCGCCCCATCCAGAACAGCGTGGTGGCGGCCATCGATATCGGCCAGTTCACCGACGTTGACGAGTATAAACAGCACATCGATAATCTTATCGATGGCATCAAGGCCCTGCCCAGGGCGGAAGGGGTCAAGGAGATAATGGTCCCCGGCGAGCCGGAGGAGAGGACCTTTGACGAGCGCTCCCGGAACGGTGTTCCTCTTCCCGAGGGCACCGTACGCAACCTGAGGGAGGTCGCCGAAAGGTTCGGCGTGCCACTGCCGGCGGGCATCAGGTAAGGAGGGAATATGGTTGACTTGGCCGAGATGAGCCGGGCGGTCGTCGCCGGCGAT
>CAZZAU010000212.1:2066-2972 GCA_964652725.1 uncultured Dehalococcoidaceae bacterium
TGTGGATGCTGCCGCCCGCCTGACGGAGCGAGCGCTGGAAGAGAAGGTGCCGGTAAGCGATATACTGAGCCGGGGGCTTATACCGGGCCTGAAAGCGGTGGGCGATATGTTTGAGAAAGGGGAATACTACCTGCCGGAGCTCATCGTGTCCGGGGACGTCGTGGCCAGGGCCCTGGAGCTGCTGGAGCCGCTGATGGGCACGGATGATGCGCCCTATATGGGCCGGTATCTGATAGGCACCGTGCAGGGGGACATCCATGACCTGGGTAAAAACATCGTGGTCATGATGCTGAAGGGGAATGGCTGGGAGGTAACCGACCTGGGAGTGGATGTGAGTCCGGAGGAGTTCTGCCATGCCGTGGCCGGAGGCGGCTATGATGTCCTGGGGCTGTCTTCGCTGCTGACCATGACCATGGTCAATGCCGCCCGCACCATCGAAGCGCTGAAGACGGCCGGGCTCAGGGGAAAGGTGAATGTAATGGTGGGCGGGGCGCCCACCACCCCGGAATGGGCGCAGAAGATAGGCGCGGACGCCCACGCCAAGGACGGCCCTACCGCAGCCAGAGTGGCCGCCAGGCTGGTGGGCAAATCGTAGAAAGGGGAGGAGATGGCAATGCCGAAGATGAACGGCCTGGAACGGGTAATGACCGCGCTCAAACTCCGGGAGCCTGACGTGGTGCCCCACTTTGAGAGGGTAGCCCGCCGGGTGCGAGAGGCCATCCTGCCCGGCGCCACTGAGGAGGAGTTCGTGGAGCACCTGGCCCTGGACGGGCTCAGGTTCAGCGACCGCATTTATTCCTGGAGCTATGAGGAGGTTGACGATGGCAGGAAGATAAGGCGCGACCAGTGGGGCGGGCTGGTGCGGTACACCACCGAAGACAACCCCGTTCCCACCGAGCCCGCCAT
>CAZZAU010000213.1:0-2952 GCA_964652725.1 uncultured Dehalococcoidaceae bacterium
CGGCATAAAGGCGCTGGAGGGCAAGGGAAAACGCCCGGAGCGCAATATCAAGATAGTGGCCATGGCCGGCGACGGCGGCACCAGCGATATCGGTCTCCAGGCGCTCTCCGGAGCGCTGGAGCGCGGACATGACCTGCTTTACATCTGCCTGGACAACGAAGCCTACATGAATACCGGAATCCAGCGGTCCTCCGCCACGCCTTACGGCGCGGCCACCACCACCTCGCCGGCTGGAAAACAGAGCATGGGACAGGTTACCTGGAAGAAGAACCTGCCCGCCATTGCCGCCGCGCACGATATTCCCTATATGGCCACTGCCTGTCCGAGCTATCACCGCGACCTGATGAAGAAGGTGACCAAAGCGCTCGAAACTCCGGGGGCATCCTATCTGCACGTCCTCTCCGTCTGCCCCACCGGCTGGCGTTGCGCCACGGACGATGTCATCACGATAGGGCGGCTGGCGGTGCGGACAGGAGTGTTCCCGTTGTATGAGGTGGAGAACGGCAAGTACCGGATGAGCCTGAGCCCGAGCAAACTGGAGCCGGTCGAGACCTATCTCAAGACACAGGGCCGCTTCCGCCACCTTACCGCGGATGCCATTAAGCAGATCCAGGAGCGGGTGACGGCAGAGTACGAGAAGCTGGTGGACATGGCCAGCCGGTCGTCCGCAGAGAAGCCGGAAAAGAAGTAACCTCCGGTCGGTTCGGCTTGCGGGGTGTGGCGCAGTCCGGTTAGCGCGCATGGTTTGGGACCATGAGGTCGGTGGTTCAAATCCACTCACCCCGACCAGTGCACGTGCCTGGTTACCTGTTTTCTTTTGCGGTGGCTTCATTCGCATTTAGTAAAGCAATTTGCGTGCCTCTGTGCCCGTAATTCAGCAATAAACCACAAACTGCTCCTTGAGAAACCCGCCCACCCCGATTTCCACCACGCATCGCCCATCCGACTACAACGAGCAGTGAAACCGAAACGGGCCACTGTTGACATTTCCGCCCGGTGTCCATAAAGTGGATTGAGTTAGGGAGGGTTGCGATTGGTCTGGTTCAAGTTTATCATCTGCGTGCTCATCATTTTCATTTCCGGGAGGAAGGTGGCGAGATACGGAGACATCATCGCCGAAAAGAGCGGTCTGGGCGGGGTCTGGATAGGCGTGGTGCTCATTGCCTTGCTCACTTCATTGCCAGAGCTGTTCAACGGGGTGAGCGCGGTGACCCTGGTGGATGCCCCCGGCCTCACCGTGGGCAACCTGCTGGGCGCCAATATGTTCAACCTGTTCAATCTGGCCCTGCTGGATATCTGGTATCACCACCGCCCGCTCCTGTCCATGGTGAGCTCAACCCACCGGCTGACCGCCGCCTTCAGCCTGGTGCTGGCGGTGCTGGTGGCCGCTTCTATTATCATCAGCATCCGGCTGGACAGTATGGCCATCGGCTGGATTGGCTGGTACTCACCCGTGATTGTCCTTCTGTACCTGGTGTTCGGCAGGATACTGTTTCAGACCGAGCGCGGCCTCTCCATGGACAGAGAAGCGGAGTTGATGTACGCCGGGGAGTCATCCCGCAGGGTTTACCCCCGCTTTGCCGTTGCCGCCGCGTTCATCATCGGGGCCGGCATCTGGCTGGCCTTCATCGGCGACGAAATTGCCAGCACTTACGGCTGGGGCGAGAGCTTCGTGGGCAGCCTGTTTCTGGGATTCACCACCACCCTGCCGGAGATTACGGTCTCCTTCGCCGCTTTCAGAATCGGCGCTATTGACCTGGGCGTGTCCAACCTCATCGGCAGCAACCTGTTCAATATGACCATCATCGCGATAGACGACCTTCTGTACGTCAAGGGCCCCATTCTGGCAGCAGTCTCGGAAGGAAACATCGTCACCGCCTCCGCCGTGATAGCGATGACACTGGTATTCATCGCCGGCTTCGGCATCCGCCAGCGCAAGGTCTTCCGGCTTAGCTGGTGGAACTATCTGCTGGTGCTGCTCTTCCTTCTGGGCGCTTACTTCAACTACCGGCTAGCGTGACGCAACTGTCGTCAGAAGAGAAAGCCCCAGATGAGCAGAACGATGAAGACCAGGAGCACCACCAGCACCATTATGCCCAGGGGGATACGGTAGCGGTCTGGATTAAAGGTGGGCGGCTCCGGCGCCGATTTCGCTGAGCCCGTCAGCGCGTGTCTGGCATTCCTGTACACATCCACCACGTAACCCGGCGGGTTGGCGCCGAACCGCACCAGAGGTTGAACGACCCGCAGAGAGAGTTTCTCTGCTCCCTCGAACAGGCGGCCAGGGAAGACGCTGAACACCTGGTAGGCCAGGCGGGACGGCCGGCGGTATATCCAGTCTGTATCCAGGGTAATAGCATCGGTCAAGTGCAACGTTCTCAGCACCAGCCAGAAGGCAAGTCCGGTGAAAACAAGAAGCTGCATAGTCTCGATGAGGTGCGGCGCCGTGTACGGCTGGTAATGCACCTCGAAGGGCAGCAGGCTGTACAGCAGCGCCGGATAGACTCCGATAGCCACGCATAGCGCCGCGGTCAGCCCCATACCGATGTACATCCCCGGCGGCACCGGCCCCGGTTTCAGCTTGCGGTCTCCATTGAACCAGGTGAAATAGGGCAGTTTCAGGCCGATGGACAAAAAAGTGCCTATGGAGGCAAGCTGGAGCAGCAGCACCACCGCCGCCAGGTGCTCCTCTTCCGCGGCGAAGATGACCATTGACTTGCTGACAAAGCCGCTGAAAAGGGGAACGCCGGAGATGGAGAAAGCCCCCACCATGAACAGGATAAGAGTAAGCCGCAGCGGCCTGGACAGCCCACCCAGCTCCGTCAGCTTGCTCCGCCCCGTGGCGTAAAGGACGGTGCCCATGCCCATAAACAGCAGTCCCTTGTACAGGATATGGGCGAATGCGTGGGCAGTGGCCCCGTTTATGGCCACCGCCGTGCCGATGCCCACTCC
>CAZZAU010000214.1:0-2912 GCA_964652725.1 uncultured Dehalococcoidaceae bacterium
TACAGGGAGAACATGCCTGCCAATCGGATTTTACTGAGTATTTCAGGGGGAACTAAATAGGCACAAACGTACATATACCAGATACAATACGGTGATAACACTTATAACAATAATCTTAACTATAGCATCGCTAATGCTTGGTTACTTTTACGGCGGCGAATTGGGTCTATGGATAGGTGTAGCAGTATCTATAGTAGTTTGGTGGCTGAGTCCTTTCGCTAGGGAGACGGTTATTGAAAAACCACGAGATAACGACCACGATTGAATTATAACTTTAACCCTTATTCTCCCCCACCGCCACCGTCATCCCCGTCGCCTTCGCCACCAGCTTCCCGTCCTGGTCGGTCACCGTCATCTCGCAGATGGAGACCCGCCGCCCGCTCTTGACCACTTTTCCCTCGGCGGTAAGCTCGTCGCCGGTGCTGGCCGGGGCGATGAAGTAGATATTGAACTGGGAGGCGATGCTGGGGCGGTTCAGGGAGTTGACCGCGTAGCCGAAGGCTTGGTCCGCCACCGCCATAATGATGCCGCCGAAGGTGAAGCCGTTGAAATTGCGGTGCTCCGGCAATATCTTTATCTTCACCCTGGAATAGCCGGGGGAAAGCTCCAGCAGTTCCATATTCAGAAAGGAGGCGATGGGCTCATCGCGGGCCTCGGCCTTTAGCCGGGAGACGTTACCCGGCGGTTCCTTCTCTTCAGCCATCAGCCCGGTCCGAATTTCTGCGCTGCTTCACGCAGGCCGTCCAATGAGCCTGCCAGCACACTGTCTTCCACGCAGTAGGCGATGCGGAAATAGCCGGCTGTACCGAAGCCGCTTCCCGGCACGGTGAGCACTTTGAGCTTGAGCAGCTCCCGCACGAACCGGACATCGTCTTCCAGGGGGGACCTGGGGAACAGGTAGAAGGCGCCCTGCGGCTTTACTACACTGTAGCCCATTTCGGTGAGAGCATTGTACATAAAGTCGCGCTTGCGCCGGTAGTCCTCCACGGAGATGGTCACACCCTGCAAGTCCTGAATGATGTGCTGCATCAAAGCCGAGGCGTTGACGAAACCCAGCGTCCGGTTGATATGGATGAAGCCATTGATTAGCTCCTGTCTCCCGGCGCATTCAGGATGCACTGCGATGTACCCGATGCGTTCGCCGGGCAGGGCAAGGTCTTTGGAGTGCGATGTGGTGATGATGCTGTTGGGATGATGGAGAACGGGAAAGGGGTATTTGAGGTTATCATAGATTATCTTCCGGTAGGCTTCGTCGCTGACCAGCAGGATTTGCGTGCCGTGCTCTGCTTCCTTCCGGCGCAGCACTTCGCCAAGTCTGCGCAGCCGCTCCTTGTCGTAGACGGCCCCGGAGGGATTATTGGGGGAATTGACGATGACCGCCCTTGTCCTCGGGGTGATGGCCGTCTCAAGCGCTTCGGGCCGGGGGGCAAATAGCTCGTCGGTGGGGAGGACTACGGGCATCCCGTAATGGTTTTCGATGTAGTGGACGTACTCGGCGAAGAAAGGGGCGAAGATGATGACCTCATCGCCCTGGTTGAGTATGGTCTTGAGCACCACGTTCAATGCTCCCGCCGCCCCGCAGGTCATAATGACCTCGTTCACGGTGAAGTCAACACCCGTTTCCAGCGCCAGTTGTCCCGCCACCGCGGCCCTGGTCCCGGCGTAGCCGGCGTTGCTCATGTAGCGGTGCATTCCGGGAAGGGGGTGCGCGGCGAGGTCTTTCAGCTTGCGGTGGAACTCGGGGGGCGGCTCCATAATGGGGTTGCCCAGGGAGAGGTCAAATATATTGTCTTCGCCGTACTGTCTCTTCAGCTCGGCCCCTTCCTCGAACATACGTCGTATCCAGGAGCCCTCGGCCATGCTTTTCCTAACCCTTTCCGATACCGGCACCTCTGATTTCCTTTCTGCCGAGGTCGAAGGCGGCCAGGTTTATCCGGCGCAGGGTTTCCGGCAGCCTTTGCGTCATCCTCTCTTTCCAGAGCCCCACTTTGAAGGGTATAAACAGCGAGGCGCAGCCCAGCATGAACATATTGAGCGTCCTGATGTTGCCCAGTTCGCGGGCGCGGCGGGTGCCGGGGACGAAGCGGGCGCGGACGGTGAACTGATTCAGGATACCCGTAATCTCTTCATCGGAGGGATACCGGGCATTGCCCAGGCTGACCGAGAGAGGAGGCAGAGCGTGGTCATTGATGATGGCAGTGCCGCCGCTGCGCATAAAGCTGGCCCATCTGGCCGCCTCCAGCTTCTCCAGAGCGATGAGCAGGTCCACTTCTCCCTGCCTGATGAGCGGCGACCATACTTTCGGCCCTATTCTCAGGTGGCTGAGGACGCTTCCGCCGCGCTGCGCCATACCTATGGTGTCGGTTTTCTTCACATCGAAGCCGGCGGCGATGGCCACCTCGCCCAGAATGTCACCGGCCAGGATTATGCCCTGGCCACCGGCCCCGGTTATGAGTACGTCTATTCTCTTCATAATAATGATACAGACCCCGGGACGATGGCGCCCCGCGGACACAGCTGCTGGCAGACGGCGCAGCTTTCGCCGACGCAAAGCGCCGGCTCGATTCGTATTTGGTCGCCGTCCTTCTGGATGGCAGAGCAGCCCAGCAGCAGGCAGGTGCCGCAGAGATTACACCTCTCCATATCGATTGTCCTCGGCTCTCCGCGCCGGGGCACCTGTACGGAGCAGGCCCCCCGTACGATGATTACGGAGAGCTCCGGATGGTCCAGCGCGGCGCGCACGTTGCTCCTGAGCGCCTTCATCTGAAAGGCGTCCACCACCCTGACATCGTGCACCCCCACGCCGCGCACCACGTCCTCCAGCACCACCCTGCCCCCTTCCGTGCCCTGCGCCAGGATGCCGGTGCCCGGGTGCTCCTGGTGGCCGGTCATGGCGGTGGTGCCGTTGTCCA
>CAZZAU010000215.1:0-2911 GCA_964652725.1 uncultured Dehalococcoidaceae bacterium
TGTTTCTGTGGCACTTTCCGTAGGGTCACCCCTCCTGGGCGTTACCCAGCATCCTGCCCGGTGGAGCTCGGACTTTCCTCCCTTCCCGGAGGAAGAGCGGCCACCCGGCTTACTTGGCCCATTTACAGTTTAATATCGGGAAGCCTTTTCGTCAAACGGGATGGTCCAGCGCCCGGTTGGTCAGCCGGTCCGCCTCCGTGTTCCGCTCCCGGGGAATGTAGGCCACCGAGAAGCTCTCCAGACGCCGCGCCAGCTCCTTTGTCCGCTCGAACAGCGGTCTCAGCGCCGCGTTCCGTACCCGGTACCTGCCCTGCAGCTGCCTCACCACCAGCTCGGAGTCCGAGAACAGCTTTACGCGCAGCGCAGCCAGGCGCAGAGCTTCCTCCAGGGCGGCGATAACCGCCCGGTACTCCGCCTGGTTATTGGTGGTGACGCCTATCCGCCGGGAAACCTGGGCCAGGGTTTTCCCCTGCCGGTCCCTTATTATCGCCCCTATCGCCGCCGGGCCCGGGTTGCCCCGCGAGGCGCCATCAGTGCAGATGAGGACTTCTTCTGCCATCTATTGCTCAGGGGAGGAAAAGGATGCGCCCGCAGGAGCCGCATTGCACCAGCCCGCCGCTCCTGACCTGCTGCAGTTCCCTGACGGGCAGCGAGATGCGGCAGCCGCCGCAAATCCCCTGCTCCACCCGAGCCACCGCCCGGGCTTTTTGCTGCCGGAGCGTCTCGTAAAGGCGCAGCGCCGCAGCGTCAGAGCCGGCCGCCTGGGCCTTCCTCTTTTCACGTAGGCCGGAAAGCTCGCGCTTCAATACCTCCATCTCCGCCGCAATTCGCTCCTGCTCTTCCTGCCACTCCGTTTCCAGTCGCCGCAAGCTCCCGCCCAGGGCGTTTATTTCCGCTTCCCCACCCTCCACCTGCTCCATTATCTCCAGCGCCTGGCTTTCCACCTGGTCGCTCTTCCTTTTGAGGATATTGACTTCCTGCTGGATGCCGCTGAGCTCTTTGGGGTTCTGGATGCGGCCGCTGTACAGGCGCTCGTTTTCTTTGTTGATTTTGCCGGCCAGGTCCTCCAGCTCCCACTCCACAATATGCTGCCGATGTTTCAGGTCTTCCAGCCTTTTCTGCGCCGCCGCCAGTTTCTCCCGCGCCTGGACCACCTTGCTGCTCTCGCCCAGCCTGCCGGAAAGCTGGCCCAGTCTGCGCTCTCTGTCCTCGATTTCGATATCGATTTCCTGCAACTGGTAGAGCTGGCCGGCTACGCTCATAGCTGAAACACCGCCATCAGCCCATCGCCTCCCGCACCAGGGAAACCCCGGCAGCAAAGGCTGCCAGGTTTTGCTTGCATATCCGGGCCGGAGACCTTTCCGCCAGCACCTCTCTGACCGCGTCGCCCTCAAAGACCGGCGAGATTTCGCAAAGCGCTCCCACCATTACCACATTGGTCAGCAGGCCGCTCTCTATCCGCCGGGCACATTCGGTGGCTTTGATGACGTAGCCTTTGCGACCAGATTTCTCCAGCACTGACCGGATGCTCTCATCCGAAGGGTAGGTGTCCATCTCCATATTGCAGAGCACAGTGGGCTCCTTATAATCGTTCAACAGGTAGATGCCGTCCGCCGCCAGCAGCGGAAAGTTGCGCAGCATCTCGATGGTCTCGAACCCCAGGAGCACGTCCACCTTCCCGGCCGGGATTAACGGCGAGAATATTTCCTCATCACCCGCCCTCAGGTGCGATACCACCGAGCCTCCCCGCTGCGCCGCCCCGATGGTTTCCACGGCGAACACCTGATATCCCTTGTTCATCAGATATTCGGCCATGATGCGAGAAGCGAAGAGGTTACCCTGCCCGCCCACTCCAGCAATCAACACATTCAACTCCATGTGATGGCCCCCCTCTTGCAGACGTAAACGCACATGCCGCACTCCACGCAGTTTCCGTAATCGATGCTCGCCAGACCGTCGCTGAAGTGGATGGCCGGGCAGCCGAAGTAGGTCACGCAAATCTTGCAGCCGTTGCATTTGCCTGCGTCCAGAGCCACTTTGCGCGGCACAAAGCCCGGTTCTCCGGTACGCCTGGCCACCAGGTAGCAGGGCATGGAAGCTACGATGACCGAGACCCCTTTCTCCCCGGCCGCCCGCTCCAGCGCTTCCAGGCAACCGGGAATATCATAGGGGTTGACTACCCGGGCGCTGGCGGCGCCGGCGGCGGTAACCAGTCCCGCCACATCTATGGCCGCGGCCGGCTCGCCCTTTACGTTAACTTCGCTGCCGGGGTGGGGCTGAAAGCCGGTCATGGCCGTGGTACGGTTATCGCAGACAATGGCCACCATATCCACGCCGCTGTGGATGGTGTTGAGCAAGCCGAGCACACCGTTGTGGAAGAAGGTGGAATCGCCGATGATGGCGAAGACGGGCTGCTCCGAGCCGCTGCTGGCGATGCCGGCGGCCACCGGTATGGATGAGCCCATGCAGTAGATGGTGGACTGCAGCTCCAGGGGCGGGAAAGAGCCGGCGTCATAGCAGCCGATGTCCCCGGCGACGACGCCCCCCGTCTTGCGGGCCACCAGCTTGAGTGCGTGGAGCAGGCCCCGGTACTGGCAGCCCACGCACTGGGTACGCGTCCGCACCGGCACCTTGATACCCAGCGGGACTGCCGCTGGCATATGCTCCTCCAGCTCAGGGTAGAGCGAAGTCAGCGATTTCATCACCACGGTTGCGGATAGTTCGCCTTCCCGGGGCAGAAACCCGCTCCTTCCCCTTACCTCCACCTTCACTCCCTCATCGAAGAACATCTGTTTGAGCAATCCCTCCACCACCGCCTCGCTGTCCTCATAGACCACGAGGCGGTCCATGCTGCAGGCAAAAGCGAGCACCTTTTCCCTGGGCAGGGGCAGCGTGCCCAGCTTGAGCACCG
>CAZZAU010000216.1:0-2900 GCA_964652725.1 uncultured Dehalococcoidaceae bacterium
CGGGGTTGAAGGAAACCTTAAAGTCGAGTGAGGCCACGCGCCTGATGGGGGCATCCAGATAGTCGAAGGCCTTCTCGCCGATAAGGGCGGCGATTTCTGCGCCGAAGCCGCCGGTACGGCAGGCCTCATAGACCACCATCGCCTTGCTCGTCTTCTGCACCGAACTGATGATGATTTCCTCGTCAAGCGGCTTCAGCGTCCTGATATCGACCACCTCGGCATCTATACCTTCTCTGGCCAGCTCTTCCGCGGCTTCCAGAGCGAAGTTCACGCAGCGTGAATAGGTGATTATGCTCATATCCTTGCCTTCGCGCTTGATATCGCCCTTACCCAACGGGATAGTATACTCTTCTTCCGGTACCTCGCACGATTTGCCATAGAGCTTTTTATGCTCGATAAAGATAACCGGGTTGTCCTCCCTGATGCTGCTCTTGAGCAGGCCTTTGGCATCGTAGGGGTTGGAGGGGAGCACTATCTTGAGCCCCGGGATGGTCATCATCATGCCTTCGATGCTCTGGGAGTGCTGTGCGGCGGAGCGCCGGCCGGCGCCGGTGAGCGCGTCCATGGTCAGGGGCATTTTGATTTTTCCCCCGAACATGTACTTCATCTTGGTCATCTGGTTCATTATCTCGTCCCAGGCCACGCCGAGAAAGTCGGCGAAACGCATTCGGGCCACCGGCCGCAGGCCGGTGATGGCGGAGCCTATCGAAGCGCCCAGGATGGCGGCCTCGGAGAGAGGGGTGTCCCTGACTCTGTCCTCGCCGTATTTCTGATACAGGCCGCCGATTTCGCCCATCAGGCCGCCCATCGGGCCTACGTCCTCGCCGATGATGAAGACGCCCTCGTCCCGGGCCATTTCCTCGTCCAGGGCTTCACCTATCGCCTGGCGTAAAGCTATCTCTCTCATGCTAACTCCTATGAATATACGTTTTCCAGGGTTTCTTCTGGCGCCGGGAAAGGGCTTTCCTTGGCGAACTTGACCGCTTCCTCAGTTTCCGCCAGGACTTCTTTGTCCATGTCCTCAGCCTGCTTTTCTGTAAGTACCTTCATCTCGACCAGGGCGTTGCGGAACTGGGGGATGGGGTCACGCTGCAGCCAGTAGTCAATCTCTTCCCGCGGGCGGTAAGCCCCGGCGTCTCCCTCAAAGTGGCCGCGGAAGCGGTATGTCTTGGCTTCGATGAGCGTGGGGCCCTGGCCGTTTCTGGCCCTGGATACGGCTTCTCCCGCCGCTTCGTAAACGGCCATCACGTCCATGCCGTCCACCACCACGCCGGGGATGCCGTAGCCGATGGCCCGGTCCGCGATATTCGCCACGTTGCAGGACTTGGTGCTGGGCACCGATACCGCCCAGAGATTGTTCTCGCAGACGAAGATGACCGGCAGGCACCAGACCGAGGCCATGTTGATGCCCTCGTGGAAGCGGCCGATATTGGACGCGCCGTCGCCGAAGAAGCAGATGGTCACCTGGTCCGTGCCTCTCATCTTGGCGGATAGCCCCGCCCCGGTGGCGATGGGAATGCCCGAGCCCACGATGCCCGCGGCCCCCAGCATGCCAATGTCAAGGTCGGCAATGTGCATGGAGCCGCCCTTGCCCAGGCAATAGCCGGTCTTCTTGGCGAACAGCTCTGCCATCATACGGTCCATCTCGCCGCCTTTGGCAATCATGTGGCCGTGGCCGCGGTGGGTGCTCATGATATAGTCGTCTTTGCGCAGGTGAGCGATGGCCCCCGTGGCCACCGCCTCCTCGCCGATGTAGGTATGAACGCTGCCCGGTATATGGCCGTCGGCGAACTCACGGGATACCCGTTCTTCAAAGCGCCGGATGCGCAGCATGGTGCGGAACATGTCTATTAGTTTTTCTTTTGGAATTGCCATAGCCTCTCCCTTCTATATTGACCCCTGGGGGCGCAAGCGCTAGACCATTATACAATAATCACCGGCCCCGGACAAAACCGGCCCCCCGGTTCACCAGGACTTGATGGTCTGGGACAGACCGCCATCCACCCTCAGGCAGGTGCCGTTTATATATCTGGCTTCATCCGAGTTCAGGAACAGTGCGGCGTTGGCCACGTCCCACGCTTCGCCCTGTTTGCCGGTGGGGGACATGGCATCCCGCCGACGCCACATCTCCTCAAGGTTTCCGCCCGCCCAGGCGTCCTTGTTATAGAACTCGGCCTGGGGGGTCCTCATCAGCCCGGGCAGGATGACGTTACAGCGGATGCCTTTGGCGGCGTATTCCAGGGCGACGTCCCTGGTGAGGCCGATTATGGCTGCCTTGGAGGTGGCGTAGGCACAGTTGGGCAGGGTATACCTTATGCCGCCGATGGAGGCGATGTTGGTGATGGAGCCGCCCCCCTGCTTCACCATGACCGGGACGACGTATTTGCAGGTGAGAAACATGCTCTTGACGTTTACCGCCATCACTTTGTCCCAGGTCTGTTCATCTGTTTCCACCACACCGCCCCACTGGCCAATGCCCACGTTGTTATGCAGAATGTCAATGCGGCCGTACTTTTGCAGACAGGTCTCCACCATCTGCTGGCAGTCCCCGGCCAGGGAAACGTCTGCCTTGAAGGTGCTGCACTCGCCACCTTCACCGTCTATCATCTTTTGGGTATCCTCGGCGGCCTCCGGCTTGTAGTCCACCAGCATGACCTTTGCTCCCTCGCGAGCGAAGACCACTGCGGTAGCTTTGCCGTTGCCCATGCCGGGGAGCACCGAGCCGGCCCCGGTCACGATGGCTACCTTGCCTTTCAGACGGTCACCCATAAATTAGTCCTCCTGTTTAATAGTTTTTCGCTGTGCTTGGTTGTGCTACCAGGTCTTGGTTGTCTGGGACAGGCCGCCGTCCACGATGAGTGTGGTACCGTTCACATATTTAGAATCATCCGAGGCGAGAA
>CAZZAU010000217.1:0-2869 GCA_964652725.1 uncultured Dehalococcoidaceae bacterium
TCCACCGCCTTTATTCCCTTGCCCCGGGGCAGGACCATCAGGGGGTTAACGTCAAGCTCCTGGATTTGTCCTTCCGCTGCCATGGCCAGGGCGGCCAGATTCAGCAGAGCCGTCTCCAGCGCAGCCACGTCCGCTTCCGGCCGGCCGCGGAAGCCGCGCAATATCACGGCGCCTTTCGTCTCCTGCACCATTTCCCGGACATCGAATCCAGTCACCGGGCACACCCTGAGACTGAACTCTCTCAGCACCTCGGTGAAGACTCCGCCCAGCCCGAACAGGAGGACCGGTCCCAGCCGGGGGTCTTTCCTGATTCCCATCAGGACCTCGGCGCCCTCCGCCACCGTTTCCTGTATCATAATCCCGTTGATTCTGCTGCCGGCCTCCCGCCCCGGGAGCCTGGCCTGCATCTCGCGGAAGGCGTTTTCCGCTTCGGCCCGCGAGCGCACCCCCATCCTGACCAGCCCCAGCTCCGTCTTGTGGGGCAAGTCCGGAGAGTCAACCTTCATCACCACCGGAAACCCCAGTCGCTCCGCCAGTTCTCCTGCCTCTTCAGGGGTTCCAGCCAGGCCGGCCCTGGCCGTGGCGATGCCGGCGGAGGAGAGCAGTTCCAGACTTTCCATCAGTCCCATAGCGCCCTTTCTGGCGGCCGGGTCGAGCTTTACCGGGGGCCCGGCAGATGCGCCCACGGCACCGCCGGCAGCGCGGTGGTCTCGCAGGCGGTGATAGTACAGGGAGGCCTGCAGAGCCTTGCCCAGGGTCTCCACGTTGAAGAACACCGGCAACCGGCTGGATTTCAGCAGCGTCAGTCCGGCGCTATCGAGTTCGCTGCCCGTCCACAGCAAGGCCAGCGGCTTCTGCGCCTTCTTGGCAACGGCGCTGATTCTGCGGGCCTGAGTGTCCGGGCCGGCGGTACCAAGCACCACACCCCCAAACGCCGGGTCCCGCAGCATCAGGTCGAGGATGTCCGTCAGGTCCTCTTCAAAGGCGTGCCAGGTGATATCGGCGGGGTTTGCCGGGGAGCCAAAGCCTTTCAGGATGGCCTCCAGGCCCTGTCTGGTTGCCTGCGATGGCGGCGGTACTTCCGTTACCAGTTCACACCTGTCTGCCAGGAGAGAGGCCACGCCTCCGGAATGCGCCACCACGCCCACGCTTTGCTTGCGGAACGGGGGCGTTTTGACCAGAAACGAGGCAACATCCAGCACCTCATCCCAGTCGTCCAGCCTGATTACGCCTGATTGTTTGAAGAGCGCGTCATAGGCCCGGTCTTCACCTGTCATAGATGCGGTGTGGGATAGAGCCGCGCGCTGTCCGGCGGCAGAGCGGCCGATTTTGATGGCCACTATCGGTTTGCCCAGCGCCAGGGCTTCCCGGGCGGCGGCGCGGAACTTTGCGCCGTCCTTTATCGCTTCGAAGTAGGCGATGACGGCCTTGACCTCCGGCTTCTGGATGCAGTAGCGGATAAAGTCGCTGGTGTCCAGGTCTACCTCGTTGCCGGTGGAGACTATGTATGCGTAGCCGAGTCCCCTGTCCAGCGCCCTGGCAAGAAAGGGGCCGAAAGCGGTGGCCCCGCTCTGGCAGACCAGCGCCAGGTCTCCGGCACTGATGGAGCGGATGTCCGGAATGGACGCGGAGCAGGACCAGATACAGTCCTTCACGCTGGCGATGCCCAGGCAATTCGGCCCGCAAAGCCGCATCCCCGTCCGGCTGACGAAATCCTGCAGCGCTTGCTGGGCGGCCCTGCGGTCATCGGCGCCTGTCTCCGCGAAACCAGCCGTAATGATAACCCCGGCCTTGATTCCTATGCGGGCACACTCCTCGAGAACCGGCATGGTGCTTTCAAACGGGACGATGACCGCCGCCATGTCCGGCACCGCGGGAAGCGATGCCACATCCGGGTAGCAGCTAACGCCCATCAACTCCGTGTAGCGGGGGTTTACGGGAAAAATCGAGCCGGTGTAGCCGCTTTCGAGTAGATTGTGAAGGAAGCGCCCTCCGTACTGAAGTCTGGCCGAAGCGCCGATGATGACTATAGACTGCGGGTGCAGCATCCTGTCAATTGCTTTCATAACGTCTTCATCTTGCGGACGGAGCATCGATGCACCTCATCTTAAGTATATTCGGCAAGCGGCACCAGCACAATAATAGCCCAATCAGGCCCGAAATGAAAAGAGCCGCTATCGGGCAATGTTATTACTTGCACTTTGTCAGCGCTTGCGGTGTAATGGTACGGGGCGCTCGCGGGCTGGCGCGGTCCCGGCGTGGGGTGAAGGCCCGTATCCTTGAACACGGAGGTGTCAGGATGAAAGTTCTGGTGCTATATGACTCAACGTACGGGAACACGGAGAAGATTGCCAGGGCTATCGGCGAAGCGATTGCCGGCGATGTCAGGGTGCTGCGGGCCGGCGAAGTAACACCGGCCGAACTGGCGTCTATCGACCTGCTCATCGCCGGTTCTCCCACCCAGGGTTTCAGGCCGGTGAAGTCAGTGCAGCACTTCTTCGAGAGCATCTCCGCCGGCGGTCTCAAAGGTGTCAATGTAGCGGCGTTTGATACCCGGATACCGGAGGCCGGGGTGGGGAAGGGGTTACGGCTGCTTATGAAGCTGGGCGGCTATGCAGCGCCGCGCATCGCGAAGGCGCTCGGGAAAAAAGGCGGCGAACCGGCAGTGACGCCGGAAGGGTTCTTCGTAGCGGGGCGGGAAGGACCGCTGCAAGACGGAGAACTGGAGCGTGCCAGGCGCTGGGCAAAGACCGTCAGCGAGTCGGTTGCGCGTCCCGGCGCTTGAGACTGACCACGACTCCGGGAATATGGTGCCCCCTCAGGTAATTTTATAAGAATGGCCAAAAAAAACCCCGTCCGCGCGTTGAAT
>CAZZAU010000218.1:0-2854 GCA_964652725.1 uncultured Dehalococcoidaceae bacterium
CGGCGCAGCAACCCGGCCGGCAGTTTGCCCGCAGGAAGAGAGGCCATAGCATAGCCTTTCCGTGCTTTTATCCTCATACTATATCGCCGTGGCCGCGCCGCGTCAACAGACCGCCCGGCCGTAGTTTCAAGTGGAGAATGCCTGAAACTGATTCCAAAGGGACGAAGCCCCTTGACAAATTCTCGCTTGCAAAACCCTCTCTGCAACTACTGCTTGCCACAATAACGGGGAACTATGTACAATGAATAGACAAAGCCACCAAAGGTGAGCGCAATCCGGCTGCGGAGAAAACAATGGCAAAAGAAAAGAGACCACAGCTCAACCTGGCCGATATAGATGCCGTCATCTTCGATATGGACGGGGTTATCACCGATACCGCCCGTGCCCACGCCGCCGCCTGGAAGCTGCTCTTTGACGCCTACCTGAAACGGCGCTCGCAGCAGTCCGGCGAGCCGTTCCACCCCTTTGACGCCGATGCCGATTACCGCAGGTACGTGGACGGCAAGCCCCGCTACGAGGGCGTAAAGAGCTTTCTGGAATCCCGCGGCATCTCACTGCCTTACGGCAGCCTCCGCGATGGCCCTAACAAGGAGACAATCTGCGGCCTGGGCAACGGCAAGAACCAGTATTTTCTGGAGCACCTCAAACAGCAGGGAGCGGACTCCTATCCATCCTCGGTGGCAATGGTCAAGAAGCTCAAGGAAAAAGGGGTGGGCACCGCCCTCATCTCCGCCAGCCGCAATTGCAAAGCGGTGATAGCGGCAGCCGGAGTCAAGGACCTCTTCGACGTGATAGTCGATGGTCTGGACAGCGCCCGCCTGAAACTTAAAGGCAAGCCGGAGCCGGACATATTCCTGGAAGCCGCCCGCCGTTTGAACGTGAGCCCGGAACGCGCTGTGGTGGTTGAGGATGCACTGGCGGGAGTGGCGGCGGGAAAGGCGGGACATTTTCACCTGGTAATCGGCGTTGACCGTACCGGGCACGGACAGGAGCTCATAGAGGGAGGGGCGGATTTAGTGGTCAAAGACCTGGGCGAAATCGAGCTCGCCGAGGGCACAGCCATAACCGCCACCTCCAGCCACCTCCCCTCGGCGCTGGAGCACAAAGAAGAAATATTCCGCCACCTGCGGGAAGGCATACCGGCCATTTTCCTGGACTATGACGGCACCCTTACGCCCATCGTGACAGACCCGGACAAAGCATTGCTCCCCTCCAGGGCCAGAGACGCGGTCAGAAAACTGGCCGGGTATTGGACCGTGGCCGTCATCAGCGGGCGCGACCTGGCGGATGTGCGCAAGATGGTGGGCATCGAGGCAATCACCTACGCCGGCAGCCACGGGTTCGATATTCTTGGCCCGCGGGAATCCTATCGCGATGACGAGCGGGGGAGGCGCTTTCTGCCTGCGCTGGACGCTGCGGAACAGGAGCTGCGCGAAGCCCTGCAGGATATTGCCGGAGCACGCGTGGAGCGCAAGCGCTTCGCCATCGCGGTGCACTATCGCCAGGTGGCCGGTGCGGACGTCCCCCGTTTGGAGGAGAATTTCGACCAGGTGCTGGCAAAGCACCCGGATCTGCGCAAGACCGGAGGCAAGAAGGTCTTCGAGCTCCGGCCCAGCATGGACTGGGACAAAGGCAAGGCGCTACTCGCCCTTCTGGAAACGGTGAACATAGACAGCTCCCGCGTGGTCCCGATGTACATCGGCGACGACGTTACCGATGAGGATGCCTTCCGCGCCATAAACGGCCGGGGAATCGGCATACGGGTGGGCAGCGATGACGCCCGGACGGCCGCCGCCTACGTCATCCAGGACACCGCCCAGGTTACGGCTTTCCTGGAAGACCTGCTGGCGCTGGCCGAGAAAGAGGTGGCCAGAGGCATCTGGACGCTGGTCTATGACGATTTCAACCCGGAACAGGAAAGGCTGCGCGAGGCGCTCTGCACCCTGGGTAATGGTTATTTCGCCACCCGCGGAGCGGCTCCGGAAGCGGCAGCCGATGACGTTCACTATCCAGGCACTTATATGGCCGGCTGCTACAACCGTCTGAAAACGGACATAGCGGGCAACGTCATAGAGAACGAAAGTCTGGTAAATGTGCCCAACTGGCTGCCTCTCACCTTCAAGATAGATAACGGAGAGTGGTTTGATGTGCGCAAGGTGGACCTTCTCGAGCACCGCCAGGAGCTGGACCTGATGAGGGGAGTTCTCACCCGCCGCATACGTTTCTCGGACGGGGGCCGTCAGACCACGGTGTGCCAGCGCCGCTTCGTCAGTATGGACAGCCCTCACCTCGCCGGGCTGGAGACAACCATCGTGGCCGAGAACTGGTCCGGAATCCTCTTCATCCGCACCGCCCTGGACGGCGGGGTGGCCAACACCGGGGTGGAACGCTACCGCCAGCTCAACAACCAGCACCTCACCCCTGTGGCCACCGGAACGCTGGGCGATGAAGTCATCTGGCTGAAGAGCGAGACCAATCAGTCCCACATCCAGTTCGCGCAGGCTGCCCGCACCCGCCTATTCCACGAAGGCCAGTCGCTCAAGGTGGAGAGAGATACTTTCCAGGAACCGGACTACGTGGGCCAGGAGTTCTACTTCCGGCTCAAAGAGCGTCAGACGGTCACCGTGGAGAAAATCGCAGCCGTGTTCAACTCGCGAGACCGTGCTATCTCCGAGTGCCTCGAAAATGCGCAGAAGGAGGTCTCGCGGGCAGCGGACTTTGAGGCTTTGCTTCAGCGCCACACCCTGGCCTGGGACCACCTCTGGCACCGCAGCCATATCCACGTCAGGGCGAACGGCCCGCGGGTAGCGCAGATACTGAACCTGCACATCTTCCACCTGCTGCAGACCGTCTC